>CAZSPO010000063.1:0-12273 GCA_964608775.1 uncultured Chthoniobacterales bacterium
TCTTTGAGGAGTTGTTGGGACAGGCCCGGGCGCTTCGGGAGAGGGGGGATATGGCGGCGGCCCTGACCAAGCTGCGTGAGGCGCAAGCGGTGAATCCCGAAAGTCCCGAAGTAATTTCCGAGTTGGCCGGCACTTATGAGGCGATGGGGTTGGTGGAAAAAGCCATTGAACAATGGCAGCGCGTCCAGGCGATGGGACCCTCAGCCGGGGTGCTTTTTGCGATGGCGGAAATGAAATTACAACAGGGCGTGGCGCTGCCGACGGCGGTGGAACCGGCTTACACGGAAATCGTGTTCGAAGAGGGCGCGGATTTGGCATTCGGAGCGGTGCAGATTGAGGAAGATTACGACCCCAACTTTGCCCGCACCCTGCGCGTGCAAATCCCGATAAAAGTCCGCCAAGGGGTGCCGATTATTGAGGATGACGTGGTGGTCCAGGTTTTCTTTTACGATATGGTGGACGATACCCACGTCGTACAGACGATTGCCTTGCGGGATTTTGAGTGGCTGACACCCCCGGCCGACTGGCAGGAGGACGGTCTGGAGGTGCTGCGGGTTACCTATCGGTTGCCACACCTCACGCAAGACGATGCGGATGCCGGGGTCTTGAAGCGGGATTATCTTGGCTACGCGGCCCGATTGTATTATCAAAATTTTCTGCAAGCTTCCATAGCGGACCCTGTGCGTTTGTTGCGCGAATACCCGGCTCCCCCCAGTCTCGACATCCCCACCCCGGAATTGCCCCCTGATGATGAAAGTCTTGATCGTTGATACCGAGCCCGCGACCTTAAAGTTTGTCCTCGACACCCTCCGTGACCAGCCCGACATGGAAGTGCGCGGGGCGATCACGGCGGAGAAAGCCTTGCAGGTCGCCCAGGAAATCGGGGGTGTCGATCTGCTTTTTTCTGAGGTGGTCATGGAGCCAATGGATGGGTTCACCCTCCGTGCGAAGCTTCAGGAGACGAATCCGACGATGCGCTCGGCTTTTGTGACCGGCTATGATTTATCCGATTACGAAGCGTTTCTCAACGGGACCCCGGTGCTGACCAAGCCGCTCGATGCCAATCGGATCCTTGAGGTGGCCCGCGAAGCGGTCGCGCCTCCCAAAGTCGAGAAGGAGGAGGCACCGCCCGTCGCCGTCCCCCCCATCCGTTCCGAGCCCAGCCCGGAGGCTGCTTCAGCGCGGAATGACGAAAACACCCGGTCAGCCAAACTCCGCAGTTTGGTGCAACGCCAGGGGTTCACGGGCAAACTGGACCAGTTCCAATTGGTCGACATTCTCCAGATGTGCTGCCTGAGTCGACGCAGCGGACGCCTGCAAATTTCCAAGGGGATTGAAAGCGGGGTCATCTTTTTGTCCGAGGGCAACATGCTCCATGCGGTGACCGGCGAGTTGGAAGGGGAGGCGGCGGTCTACAAAATTATCTCTTGGGATTTCGGTCAGTTTTCCTTTGAAGAAGGCCTGCAGCCTGACCGGCAAAGCATTGGCTCCACCTGGGAGCATGTGATTATGGAGGGGGTACGGTTGCGGGACGAAAAAGGGGGGGGAGACTTGGCTCCGACTCACAAAGACCTCGTGGGCCAGAAGTTGGGGCCGTATCAAATTGAAAAGAAACTCGGCGAAGGGGAGTGGGGCGAAGTGTATCAGGCGATCCAGACGACCGTGGATCGCAAGGTCGCGTTGAAAGTCCTCTGGAAAGACCTGGGCGACAATCCGCAGGCCGTACAAGAATTCATTGCCTTGGCCAGTGCGAAAGCGAACGTTTCCCATCCGCATATCCTCTCGGTTTACGAAGCGGGCGAAGATCAGGGCCGTTACTTTTATGCACTCGAATTGGTGGAAGGGGTCAATCTTCGGGATCTCCGGGCGCAGGGCCGAACGATAGGCGACCCGATGGCGTTGGATTTGATTCAGCGGGTGGCGGAAGGGATGCTTTATCTCAATCAAAACAAAATCCCGCATGCTGAACTTTTAGAAGAGAGTGTTTACATTGGGTTCGACAAACGAATCCTCCTCGCCAACCTGGCAACCCCCGACCAGAGCAAAACCATTAACGGGCAGGAGGAGATTCGTCGGCTCTCCAAGTTGGTCAGCGGAGCCATGCAGGGGGGGGCGGCCGCCTCGCCGGGGTTACGAGCCATGCTCACGCGGATGTTGATCGAAGGGGCCGGCGGATTTCAATCCTTCGGAGCCCTGCTTCAGGCCACGAAGGCGTTGCAGCCCAAGGTCCTCCCGGCTGATGCATACAAACTGACGGAAAAAGATCGCGCCGCAATCGAAGCGGTAGAGAAGGCGAAGCGCACCCAACGGCGGGCTCTGATGATCTCGGCCCTCGGGATGTTTGCTTTCGTTTGGGCCGTCCTATTCTTTCTGTATTTCCGGTTTATCCGACCCGTGGCGGAACGGGACTTCAATGTGGTGGTTGAAATTCCTGGGGGGCCGTTTCAATACCAGGCCGACCGCACCATTGATTTGCCGACTTTTTACATCGACCAGCATGAGGTTACCATCGGGCAATACGCGGAGTTTCTGCAAGCCTTGCGGGATAATCCGACCATTATTTATGACCATCCCAAGACCCCCAGTTCCCGGGAGCATCGGCCTGATTACTGGGATACCTATTACCCGGCAGCGACCGCTCGGTTGCGTCGGGATACCTTTCGCGGGCAACCGATCGATCTGAATACCCCGGTGATGTATGTCGATTGGTATGGGGCGTATGCGTATGCCAAATGGCGAGGCGGTCGACTTCCCACGGAGGAGGAATGGGAAAAAGCGGCCCGCGGCACTGAAGGTTTCCGTTTTCCTTGGGGGAACGATCCGCAGCTCACCGGAGTCAATACCGGGAGTGATTACGGCGAAAAAGGCAAGCGGGATGGATACCAACTCTGGGCCCCGGTCGATGCGATGAAAAAGGACCGCAGCCCTTACGGCGTGCTTGGCATGGCGGGGAACGTTTCGGAATGGACTGGCTCCCGGGATCTCTCCCCCCAAGTGAAAACGGAAGTGCCGGTGATCCGCGGAGGAAATTATACCTCCAAAGATCAATCGGTGACCCGGCGGATTTTGGAAACAACGGAGATTTATCGCTCAGAAAAAATCGGGTTTCGCGTCGTGTATGACAAGCCGCCCGAAGGGGCCGAAGTGATCCGACCGGGGGCGGCCAAATGAGTCGCGGGCTCTTGGAAATGCGGGGGCCGCTCGCTTGGTTGGCTACACTGATCCTGGTCTTGAGCGGAGTGAACGCGGATGCCCAGATTGAGATCCGTCTTCAGCTCAAACACGATCTCTACATTCAATATGGCGAGGTCGATGCGACGGTGACCATTCGCAACCTAGCCGGGAGGGATGTTTTCTTTGATAACGAACCGGACAAACCGTGGCTCGCATTTCGTCTCAAACATGACAGCGGAAGAATGGTGCCGATGACCGATCCGTTCATGAAATTTCCCCCGCTCCTGATCAAGTCGGGGGAAACTTTGAAACGTTCCGTGGATATAAATCGCATTTTCTCCATGGAAATGCTCGGGCAATATTCCTTGGTCGCCGACCTTTATTTTCTCGGGACCGAAACCTACATCACTTCGAATCGCGAGGTCTTTAACGTGATCCAGGGCCATCGCGTGTGGGAACGGATTCTGGGGGTCCCCGGTTCGAGCGGCGAGAGGCGCAAGGTTTCCGTCTACACCCACCGGTTGGTCGACCGGGTTTATCTTTACATGGGTATCACCAACCCGGATGGCCCGCAGGTCTTTTGCATGCGCCGCCTTGGGCGGTATGCCTCCTATGCCAAGCAGATCGCTGTGGACACCGATTCTTCCAACCGCATCCACGTCCTCCACTTGGCGGCTCCTCGGACCTTCCTTTACACGGTCACCGATCTAAATGGTAACTTGCTCAGCTCCGAGGTTTATGTGGAAGGCAACAGCCGTCCCCGTTTGGTAAACAATGGCGGCAGTGTGAAAGTCGGCGGCGGCTCCGTCCGATCCGCCTCCGATCCCGTGGCTGGCCAGCCTCCCCTCGAGCTGCCTCGGATTTCTGAACGGCCCGTGACTTTTGAATAGGGAACCATCCGGTCCATTACGGCAGCAGATTTACGGCAGCAGATTTACGGCAGCAGACCGGTGGCCTGCAACAACGACTGGGTGCCGACGGCGTCACCGAGATCTTTCGGGGCAATCTGCGGAGCAATAATCGCGTCAAGCGGTTCAAAGCGGGGATCGGGCGCGATGCCGGAAACGGCAGGGTAGTAGCGTTGAGTCGCCAATGTGTGTTGGCCGGAGGCGGAGACGAGCCAGCTCAGAAATTCGACGGCTGCCCCATCTTTGGCGGCGGCAGGTCCGAGCCCGATACTCACCAGATCGAGAAAGGAGCCGGCGTCGCCATTGACAAAAATATAGCCACTGATCCCAGAGTCGTCGGGGGGGGGGCTAGCAGGAAAGGCGAGCCGATACGGGCCTGGAGTACCGTCCCGGGTGCCTGCCGCCACCGCCTCCAGAGCAGCCGCCATGGTCGGGTAAGCTTGGGCTCCATTGTCGCGCATTGCCTCTAGCCAGGCGCGGGTCGGGGCCTCTCCTTCCAGATGACGCATGACGGTGATCATGGTCTGAAAGCCGGGGTCTGCCGGAGCCCAAGCAACGCGCTCTTTCCATTCAGGATCATCCAAACGGTCGAGGCCATCCGGGAGGTCGTCCACTTGGATCGCGCCGCTCTTGTAGAGCAACCCTTGGGGGTTTAATGCCACCCCTGCCCAAGTGCCGCCCGAGCCGTGGTAGGCGGGCGGAATGGCCTCAAGCAACGGGCCGGGCAAGGGAGCGAGTCGATCCGCCAGCGCCGCTACTGGCCCCGCCGTCGAACTGAAGACGACGGCGGCCGCAGTCGGGTCGCTAACGATCGTGAGGCTTTTACCACTCGCTTTCGCGTAAGCAGCAACCATGGCTGCCAGCGGTTCAGTTTCTCCGATCAAAGCGACGGTGGTGGCTTGCACCGCTTCTAACCCGCTCGCCAAACTGAGCAGCGCGACCACCACTCCGGTCGGCATGCGAAGGGGGCGATCAGGCGAGGAAAACCTTGTGGCAGAAGTCATGAGAGAAAGGTGTGGCGAATCCGAGCCGAACTCAACGGCATTTTCCTTCTACCCCCGAGACTCACCAGGACTTGCGCACCGGGCGAATGCGGGATTCATTCTGCTGATGGTCAATCACGGGCACCCTTCGGGTTGGTATGCGGTCACTCCCGAATGGCTCGGGCCATGGCTGGAAGCCCGGGGAGAGCCCGCTTATCGAGGGGCGCAGCTCTTGGATTGGATTTACAAAAAGCGAGTGAACGATCCCGAGAAAATGCGCAACCTGCCGGTCACGTTGCGCCAAGCCGTTGCGGACACGCTACCGGTCGATTTTTTGCCCGTGGTCCGTTTGCTTGGATCGCAGGATACGACACGCAAGTTTCTGTTTCGACTCCGGGATGAACGGCTGATCGAGTCCGTATTGATTCCTGCGTCCCCCGCCTTGTATGGGGAGGCGTCTGACCGTTTGACCCTCTGTGTATCGACCCAGGTCGGTTGCGCTTATGGGTGCAAATTCTGCGCGAGCGGCCTGGCGGGTTGGCTGCGCAATTTAACACCGGCGGAAATTACGGGCCAGATTGCCGCAGTGGAACGGGAAACGGGAGAGCGGGTCAATAACGTGGTCTTCATGGGGATGGGCGAGCCGCTCGCCAACTACCCGAACTTGCTCGAAGCTTTGCGCATTTTGAATGCCGACTGGGGATTTCGGATCGGGGCGCGTCACATCACTCTCTCCACCAGTGGGCTCGCGCCGATGATTCGCAAATTGGCCGTTCAACCCTTGCCGGTCCGGCTGGCGATTTCCTTGCATGGAGCGACGGACGCCGTGCGGGACCGCATTATGCCCGTGAATCGCAAGTATCCCCTTGAGGAATTGCTTGATGCCTGCCGCGAGTATGGGCGGGTCAAGCGGCAGATCATCACGTTTGAATACATCTTGATTGCGGGCGTGAACGATTCGCCCGACGAGGCCATGGCATTGGCCGAGCGGGCTTCCGGTTTGCGGGCCAAGGTCAATCTTATCCCCTATAACCACGTCGAGGGGCTCGACTGGGAGCGGCCGTCCGAGCCCGTGCAGGAACGCTTCTTGACCGAGCTCAAGCGCCGGGGGATGGCGGCCACGTTGCGTCGTGAAAAAGGGCACGATATCGCAGCGGCTTGTGGGCAGCTCCGTTTGCAAACAGAGGGTGCGGCACTTTTCGCTGGACAAAATGGGGGTGCGGGATGAGGACGGAAAGGAAAGACGATGCGTGACGAAGCCTCCAAGCCCGATGGCGTCTGGGACGAATTTGATTGGGAGCGATTTCTGCAACAACAGGATCGGAAGACCGAGCAATACCTCCAGTTGTTGGAACAATACCTTGATCACCCCGACCGCGATCGGATTATCGCTAGGGAAATGGGCTGGTCCCATATTTTGGATGAGAACGGTCAAGACTGGGCGGCCAATCTTGAGCAACTTTTCTCCCATGATGAGGCTATGGAAGCGCTTGCCGAAACGGGCGATGAAGAGGATGCCGACGAGGAATCTTTGGGGGCCGAGCCTTTCGAAGATTTTGACGAAGAGGGGGAGGAGGACGAATTCGAAGACTTTGAAGGGGAAGAGTCCGATGATGAGGAAGATGACGACATGGAGGCGATGGATGAGGAAGAGGATTTTGAGACCCACCCCGTTTACCTTTCTGCGATGGCGTTGACCGCTTGGATCGACCAGACGATTCAGGAAAACGAGCTGCTTGCCCATGAACCGATCATGGTTCGCATGGCGACCCACGCTGCCATTGCCGCCTCGAAAGTCGCGGCCGCGTTGACCGATGGGGAAGGGGAGGAAATCGGGATGACCATCGCCTATCTCAAACGAGGGTTGCACGCGATGAATACCGCTCTCGATTCCCTGATAAAAATCCAAGAAACCAATCTCTTGCCGGCCGACGCCCTTGATCGGGTGAGGACCGGTATCTTTGAAACCCGCCATGGCATCGTCGATCTGATGGGGCAATGCCGCGCCGAATGGCGAAAACGATACGGCAACTGCTGAAGTTGTCTGCGTGAATAAAGCTCCGCCGCCCCTCGTCCCAATTCCAGGCGGCCATCTCCCTGCCGGTGAAACCCGAGACCGACGACCACGAGCTCGTAATCCGCAGCCAGCGGGGGGATCACGCTGCCTTTGAAGAGCTGGTCAACCGCTACCGGCAAAAGGCATTCGCGATGATCTACCAAATGGTGCGCAACGAACAAGATGCTTGGGACCTCGCCCAGGAAGCTTTCGTGCGCGCCTGGAAATCCCTCCCCAAATTCAAAGGAGACAGCGCCTTTTTCACCTGGTTCTACCGGATCACAACGAATGTCACGATTGATTGGCTTCGGAAGAAGCAGGTGGCGGGCCATGTCGAGTTCGACGACCGCGTCGCGATGCAGGAAGCCGATCCGGCTAGCCGCCTTCTCCCTAGCCAAGCCCCGGCTCCCGAGGAGCATATGCGCCGCCTTGAACTTGGCGACCGCCTTCAGGCAGCCATTGGCCTGCTTAGTCCAGAACATCGGGCCGTGATCCTCCTCAAAGAAATCGAGCAACTGCAATACCACGAAATTGCCGAGGTCATGCAGTGCTCGATCGGTACCGTGATGTCCCGCCTTTTTTACGCCCGTAAGAAACTGCAAACCCTCCTCCGCGACGTTTATGAAAACTGCTGAAGAACGCCACACAGCCTGGCTCGACGGCCAGCTCCCCTCTGCTGAAGCCGCCGCTTATGAAGCGGGATTGCCCGATCCGGATGCCGCCCAGGCTGAGCGAGCTTGGATCGGGCGCTTTGGCGATGATCTCCGCCAGCATCTTGTCGTTCCGCCGCTTGCTTCCCCCGACTTTTTCACCCACGGGATTCTCACCGCCATCCGCGAACCGATCGCAACGGCCCCGGCGGAAACGCCTCCTCTCGGCTGGTTCGGCCGACTAGCCTGGCTCGGGACGGGTGCGGTCGCCCTGGCCGTGGTGCTGGGATTCAGCATGATCCCCCGGGGTCAGGGGATTCCCCGAGTTTACAATGCCGAAGTCTTGCGCACGGAGGTGCCCAGCGATGTTAGCCCGACCGTGAGTGCGGTGGCCTTTCATGCTGAACAAAGCGGCCTGACGGTGCTTTGGCTCGACGGCCTCGAGTATCTGCCCGCCACCCATGCGCTCAACTAGTCCAAGGCGTTTCAACCCCCTCCGCCCCGCGCTGCCGTTCGGCTTGGGGCTGGGGCTCCTCTTTTTGGTGGCCTTCTGCCCCACCGCCGCCGCCCGCCAGGGAAACGCCGTCTGGGGGGGCCTCGTCTTTGCCACCAATCAACCCGGACAAACCAGTGGCCGCTACGACCTGCATCCTTACGCGAAACGGTTGCGCACCATCTTCGGCTACCAATTTTACGAACTCCTTGAAAGTGACAGGCAGCTGATCCAGCCGACCGGCGTCCAACGGCTCCAGTTGGGGCGGGATTACACGATCCGCTTGCGATTTCTTGGCATACGACCGGGTGGAGCCGCCTTTGCCATGGAACTCTCCCAAGGCTCCCGCCGCCTCGTCGCCTCCGATGTCGTCCTCGGCCGCGACAGCCCTTTTGTCATTCGCGGCCCGCAATGGGGCAAAGGCCAAGTCCTCTTTCTGCTGATGGTGCGCTGACCTCCCGTGTCAGATGTAATATTGCGCCATCCGACGCCAGGCATACCCGCTGTGCGCCCGGCCTTCCCATTCGATCATCTGATGCGGAATCCCCTTTTCCGCCAATATCCGGCTGAGATGGGAATTATTCTCCCGGAAGGGATCATCACGCCCAATGGTCAAAACGATGTCGAGCGCTCGGAGATGGCTCAGCTGCTGTGGGCAGGTGAGATTCGGCAAAAAATGGGTCGGGGTATGAAAATAGACCGACTCGCTGTAAAAACCGTCAAATAAATCGCCGAAATGTTCAACTTGCAGCGTCAGATCATATCGCCCTGAAAAAGCAGCCAGCTTGCGAAACCGATGCGGATGTCGAAACACCAAATTGGCTGCATGAAAAGCCCCTAAACTGCATCCATGCGCGATCACGCATTCGTGGGAGTTGCGGGTTTCCATGAAGGGAAAGACCTCCTCCAGCACATAGCGTTCGTATTGGCCATGGCGCTGAATCCGACCGGATGGCTCGGCCCACCAGCAGTAGAAAGATTCGCTGTCGATACTGTCGACGCAGTAGATTTGCAAATGGCCCGCCTCGATTTTCGTTCGGAGCTGATCGACCATCCGCATCGCTTCATACTCATAGAAACGGGCGCTGCGGGTTGGAAAGACGAGCACTTTCGCGCCCGCATGTCCGAAAACCAACAGCTCCATCTCCCGCTCCAACGATGGGCTCCACCATTTGTGGTACTCGCGCTGCATGACAACCGGCGTTCCGTCGGTGCAAGGAAGCTAGATGTCGCGAAAGAAATTGTGAAGTTCTTGTCGCAATCGGCGGTTTTCCACGGCCATCCCGGGATACTGATGGTGGCCGGCAGTCAAAACCATCAGCCGTTTAGGGCCCGCCAAGGCGTTGTGAATAGCGAATTGCCCGGCCGGAGCCACCGAAGGATCAAACAAGGCACAAGCCGAATGCACCGGTTGACGAATATGCCGCGCAGCCAGGGAGGCGTCGTGCAGCGCCAGCACGCAGTCGACGTTGCCCGAGTGTTTGGAGAGGAACTGTTGCACACTCCGGGCGCTGCCTGTGCTCGGCAACTGCATGCGCAAAGGTTGATTGCCGAAAGTGGGTACTTTGAAATGTGCCCGTCGAATGCGGGCATCCCACGCCAAAGCCAGTGCTCCAATCCCCCCCCCGAAACTGGTTCCTGCATATCCCACTCGCCCGGCAATTTCGGGGTAATGGGTGAGCAATGCACTGACTCCCGTCCAAATATCCTCCACGCAGCCTCCGATCACATAATGGTCGGGTGATCCGATATCATGCAGCACGTGCCACATCGGGTTGGACGAAATTTTCGTATGCCGACTCCGTCCCAGCCCGCGGGCGCAATAGAAAAAAAGGGCGGTGTTTTCCACGGGGCAATCAAAGTCCGGAGCAGTCCGACCCCCATAGCCGTGGCCAATCAAAAGCGCGCGTTTGACCTCCCCATGCTCCGGAATCAACATCCAGCCGCGAATCAACGTGCCGCCCGTGGAACGATAGGCCCAGTCAAACTCCCGCCACCCCCGCTCGATCCGTCCCGTCCGTCGCACTTCAGAATCCGGATCCACCGCACAAGCCCGGGAATAACGGTCCTTCCAGAAAGCGACGAAACCGTCCGGCTCAGGCGGAGCCGTTACCGTTAGCAACTCGGGCAGCCGATACCCATGCGTCGGATCGAACGAATAATCGTGAACCAACGCCGGTCGAATCGTGAATGGCCCGTTTTGGAATGGATTCGCGTCGTCCATGCAAGCCGCGATTCTGCGGCAGAAAGTTAACTGCGTCAACGGCTTCTCTCTGAAGCGCCTGTCAACGATTCCTTTGGAGATCAGCGCCCGCTGCCTGGGCGGTGCCTTCGAGGCGTTCCACCTCTCCCCGCACCGTTTCTGCTACCCACCGCCAGCCTTCCCGGTCGTTGCGTGTCGTGGCGAAGGAACGGGGCTCTCCGATTCGCACCTGAATGGGGCTCGGTCGGGGGAATCGTCGCCCAGGGGGCCAGGCAGCAAAGGTTCCCTGCAAATAACAGGGAATCACGGGCACCGCCGTGCCAGCAATCACCCGACCGAGTCCCGGCTTGAATGCGCCCATCCTTCCATCCCGACATCGGGTGCCTTCCGGGAAGAGAATGAGAATCTCCTGCCGGGTCGCCATTCTTTCGCGAAGATCCTGGAGGGCATGGGCCGCCCCGCCCCGTCGCCAGAGTGGCAACGCATTGAGGACATGGGCCGCTGCCCAGGAAGCCGCTCGGTTTTTAAAGAAAGTGTCCCCCGCTGAAACCGCATGCACCTGGGTGCGCCACCGCCATGGCAGGGTGGCGATCAGGGCGAAAAGATCCAGGTGACTCCCGTGATTGGCGACCAGCACGAATGGGGGCTCTGTCGGCAATGCTCCCTCTCCTTCCACTCGCAAACGATGGGCCAGGCGCATCCAAATCGTCGCAAAAGTAAGGGTGGTGCCATGGAGCAGCAGAGAAAAATGGCTGCCCTCCCGTCGGGTGCTTTTCCAGCGGGCAGCGGGGGGCAAATCCAGATCGCGCGCAGGGCGGTATTGCCAGGGTTTCATCGTTCATCCTCCCAGAAGCAGATTGGTCGGCATGTCGAGTCCGATCCCGCGAAAATAGCCGATATAATGAAAAAGGGCCGGCCCGACAAAGAGCAGACTATCGAAACGGTCGAGCAACCCGCCATGACCCGGGATCAGGCTGCTCATATCTTTGATGCCAAGATCCCGTTTGATACTGGACACAACCAAATCTCCAAATTGCGCGGTGATCGCTAGCAGGAGTCCGCAGACCATCAAATGCCCGGGATGATCGAGCGGGCTGCCCGCGAAGATCGGGGCGGCCAACCAGACAAAAAGGGCAGCCACCGCCAGCATTGCCAGAACGGAGCCGCTCACCGATTTGTTGGGACTGGTCCGGGGCGCAAGTTTCGGGCCGCCGACCAGTTTGCCGAAAAGGTAGGCGAAGACATCGTTTAATTCCGTGCAAAGCAGAATAATCAAAAGCAACGGCTGAAAGAGGCGGTCATTGGCCATGTAAGCGAGATGCCCGAAGCAGACGCCGAAAAAGAGAAATGCCATCACCGCCAATGCCACCCGTTGCAGATAACCGTGCGGTTGATCTGCTTGGAGCGCCCCGAGTGCGAGCAAAGAGATGACCAGGGGCGGCACCGCGACGAAGAGCCCATACCAATGATCGAGGGCCGCGAACCCGATCAACCCGATCCCGAGCACGACCAGCCAACAGAGGAGTGGATCGCGGAAATGGCCGGTCGCCCGGGCGAACTCCCGATGGCAGGCCAAGCCCAACACGACGAAGGCCAGAATGGCGGTCCATCGCCCTATCAAGATCGGGGCGATCAGAAGTGGAGCCAGCAGGAGCCAGGAACGCCAGCGCGCCCAGAGTTCCGTAAGAAGAGCGGGTGACCCCCGGTCACTTCGAGCCAGCCCCCAAAAAATCAGGGGAGCCACCGCCAACACCCCGGCCACCAGCATCAGCGAACAAGGGACGAAGATCTGCCCCGCACGAAACG
>CAZSPO010000064.1:0-12230 GCA_964608775.1 uncultured Chthoniobacterales bacterium
GGCGCTTTCAGACCTAGACGGCCATTCTCAAGGGGATCGCGTCAAAATTATGCCAAAAATGTGCCGGGAGCCGGTTCTGGGCAGGAGGCACCCGGCACCCATCCGGGCGGAATGGTCAGCGTGATCAAAGGCTCGCTCGCCCCCAACTCGCGATACCGAATTTTGGTGTCCAACTGCCGGATCGCCTGGATGCAGACCTCTTCGCGCATATCCCGCAGAGCGGCGAGCTCCCCCTCGTGCTGTAGGCTGTGCCAGACTGAAATACAGGCGGTCTCCTCCGGGATGCGGATGCCGTTTTCGCTCAAAGCACGATACGCAGGCGAGCCACCCACGATGAGACCGTCGGGCCGGTATTTGGCATACCACGCGAGGAGCCCCTCGCTCAAAGCGCCAACGGGGTGGCGATGCACGGGCACCCGACGGTTCTTGGGGATTGCATCCTGCTGGACCAGAAAGGCTCCCACGCGTTGTTCGGCTTCCAAATTAAGGTTGGCAATTTCCGGGAAAACGAACCCGATTCGTTCACACCCGATCGCTTCCAGCCGACGCCAAGCCTGGCGGACCCCCAGAAAAAAATCCATGGAGACCGATGCGAATGGATGCCGGACCGTGCCGAGCCCGATCATCACCACCGCAAACCGGGCCCAGTCGACGGGGTTTAGCCCCACCTCGTGGGTCAGCGGGGCGAACATCACCCCGGCTACCCCGCGTTGATAAAGCACTTCGGAAAGATGCGCCCAATCTCGGTAATCCTCCGCCCGATGAACCGAAAAGGCGTATCCGATCTGTTCGGCGACTCGCCCCAGGGTGCGGGGCATGAGACCGCCGGGCTGATGTTGTTCACTCGAGTCTTCATGAATCACATAAGCGAGCGGCGTATGATCCACGCTGGATGCGGAGCGAAATTTCTTCGAGGCCAACGACGCCAGCAGCGGGTTGGGATGATAACCGAGCTCTTTGGCGAGTTGTTCAATCCGCTGCACGGTCTTTGGCGCGACCCGCGGATGGTGATGCAAGGCCTTTGACACCAGGGATTTTGATACATTTGCCAAACGGGCGATGTCAGATAGCGTGGTAGCAGGCATGGAAACGATTGCAGGGCGGATTTAAGACAGGGGGAATCCTACCATCGAATTGGGGAAATTCAACGGTTTGAATCCTCCGTGCCGTGCGGGAACGCCATCCGGGCGCGATTCTGTGTAAATACGGACTCGCAAACCTCATGGATCTTCGCTCTCATCCCCTCCTTATTACCCTCCTGCTCGCCACCGGAAGCGGGACGGTGGTGGCGGCCTCCGATTACGAATCGACGGTCTGGCCCGTGCTGGAGCGGTATTGCATCGATTGCCACGGTCCGACGGAGCACAAGGCGGAGCTGAATTTCGAGAGCTTCAAAAGCGCATCGGCTTTCGATGCGGAACCCGAGCTCTTGGATAAAATCATTTGGGTGATTGAGGAAGGGGAAATGCCTCCCGTGAAATCTCCGCAACCCGGAGCCCCGGACAAGCAGGCGGTGTTGGCCTGGATGTCCGAGCGCTTCGCGGCGCTGCAACACGCCACTCCTGGTGATCCGGGCGCCGTGGTGATGGCCCGGTTAAATAGTGCCGAATATAATCATGTGATCCGGGATTTGACCGGGCACGACTTAAATCCGGCCGAATATTTTACCTCCGACGCGAGTTCCACGATTGGTTTTACCAATAACGGAGCGCATCTCGCCATCGAACCGGTCCGCATTGAAAATTATTTACAAGGGGCCAAATGGGTGTTGAGCCACGCGATGGCGACTCCCGGACGTGGTCTCGTCTGGTATCCCGACCCGGTGGTGGCCGGAACCCCCGAGAAACAGCTGGCAATCCTCGGGGCAGAATTGGCCGAATGGCATGCCGCGCAGGAAAAATTAGCTTTCACCCCACCCACCGCTGCCGGCTCCGAGGGAGAAGATAAGGAGGCATCTTCCTTTGATAGTCGGCTGGTAAATATCGGCGAGTATTTGTATATCGCCTGGCAATATCAGCATCGGGCCGAGCTCGGACGACCCCATGTCACCCTTGCTGAATTAGCGGCAGAAACCGACGGGCGTTGTATCCCGATCGTGGCGGAACGTTGGGTCGCCCTCCTGGCGAAACCGGATGGCATGGGGCATGTGAGCCGTTATCTCCAATTATTCGATGCCATCCCTGGGCCAACCGCCACCAGCCCCGCCCAGGCGCGCGAATGGTGCGACCAGATGGCGGAGGTCTACCATTATTGTCTGAAACCGGAGCGCTGGTTCGAAGTGCGCAACATCCCACTGGAGAAAAAGCTCGTCGGCTTCAAACCGAAATGGGAGACGAGTTTTGCTAGCGAACCATTGACCGGGAAGCTGGAATTTTATCTTGAGCGGGGATTCCCGGATTGGGCAATCGATTTCCGGGAGCGGGCCACTTATCGAGCCGAGATTGATTTGAAACAATTTCCTGGGGAGACCTTGTATGTGGTGGTGACCGACGCTTGGGATGGCGCCGAGGGGGATCGGGTGAAACTAGAAGAGGGGCTTTGGCATTTCGCCGGTGGTCGAACCGCTCCCGTCGAGTTGCCTGCCGATGACTTGATCAGCGCTCCCGCCACCTTACCCCTCGCCGTGCCCGAAGGGGCGGAGCGTTTTACCCTGACTGCCCGGCTTTCCGATCAGGATAAAAAACAGGCTTCCGTGCAAATCGCCTTTCTCGACCGCGCCCCGGTGGCTTGGGAACAACACTATTTGCCAGGGCGACAACTCATCGCCTGGCCCCAACGCCGCGGACGAATTAACACGCGAATGCATCACGAAACGGCGTTGTTTGGAAGTTTAGTGGCTCGCTCAAGCAATCCCATTGGTCGTCGCCGCAGCCCCAACTGGCTGCTCACCGGCAGCCAACTGCCGCCCGCGAAATTGACCGAGTTTGGGTTCGGCCCCTCGGCAACTCCCCCCTCCCCCTATTATCTCACCACCGACGATCTTTTGCCGATGGCGAGCGCAGAAGCCCGGGCCAAGCGGGAAGCCTTGCTCGCTGACTTTGATCTGATCGCCCAGACCGCAGAGGCAACGACTCACCCCCGGTTGGATGCGACCGCCGAACAAATCCTTCGGGCCACCTTGCGCTTTCTCTGGCGGCGTGATGTGTCAGAAGAGGCATTCGCTCACTACTACGACATCTACCGTCGAACCCGCGCCGAAGGAGAGAGCTTCGACGCCAGTATCAAGCGCCCGCTGGCCATCGCGATGGTCTCCCCGCAGTTTCTGTTCAAAACCCGTGAGATTCGTGGCCAAGAAGAGATCGTGCCTCTTGGTGCTTACGATCTCGCGAATCGGCTCTCCTTCTTTCTCTGGGCTTCCGCTCCCGATGCGCGATTGCTCGATCTGGCTCGGGACGGTTCGTTGCTCAATCCTGACGTCCTCTCCGCCGAAGCCCGTCGCATGTTGACCGATCCCCGCGCCCGGGCGCTCGGAGCGGAACTGGCCGGTCGCTGGCTTGGCTTCAACCGCTTTGATCTTTTTACCCAGCCTGACATGGATAAGTTTCCGACCTACACACCGGAACTCCGCGAGGCGATGTATGAAGAAGCGATTCAAACGTTTGTCCATCTCTTCACGGACAACCGGCCCCTGCGAGATTTGGTTCGGGCTGATTACCTTTGGATCAACGAACCGCTGGCCGAACATTACGGCATCCCTGGAGTCAGCGGCCCCGAAATTCGCCGTGTGGGCCTCACCCCGGAGCAGCAAACTCAACGGGGCGGTATTTTCGGCATGGGCGCACTCTTGACCGTGACTTCCACCCCCTTGCGCTCCAGCCCGATCTACCGAGGCGTCTGGGTTCTGGATCGGGTGCTCGGCACTCCCACCCCAGAAGCGCCGCCGCTGGTGCCCACACTGTCCCAAGACGAACGGAGTCAAGACGGTTTGCCGATCCACTTGCAGCTGGCCCGGCATCGCGAAGATCCCGGATGCGCCGTCTGCCATAACCGCATCGATCCCCCAGGGTTGGCTCTTGAATTTTATGATGCCATCGGGCGTTGGCGCGCTGTCGATGCCGCCGGGGAACCGGTCTTCGCCAAAGGGGTGTTGCGGACGGGCGAAGAATTGGAAGGCCTCGAAGGGTTGCGTCGTTACATTGAAAAGGAAATGCCCGCGTTTGAAACTCAGTTCGCTCGCAAGATGTTAGCGTATGCACTCGGTCGAAATCCACAGTTCTCCGACCGCCCGTTGTTAGAAGAAATGGTCGCAGCCATGCGGGCAGATGGCGGTCGGCCCTTCGCCGCCCTCGATGTATTGATTCGTAGCAAACCCTTTCGTTACCAACGCACCACCTCTCAAGAACCCGCCCCCCTGGCCCAACACCCATGAAGAATACCCCTGCCTCCGCCGCCTCAGAAGGGCATTATCAACCCCGTGTCTCCCGCCGCATGATCCTACGCGGGATCGGAGCCACCCTCACCTTGCCGTGGTTGGAAAGCCTCGTTTGGGCACGTGGCGGGGAAGCCGCTCTCGCCGCCGGACCGCCCCGGCGTTGGGCCGCCCTTGTCTTTGCTAATGGCGTGGTGCCGGATCGTTGGTGGGCAAAACAAACCCCCACCGGGATCGACTTTTCCGACACCCTCAGCCCGCTTATCCCGCATCAGCGCGATATTATCTTCTTCGATAACATGCGGCTCGTGAAGAATCCGCCGTTCCGGTCCGCGCACGGGTCGCATTACGCCAACATGCTTTCAGGAGCTCCAATCACTGGGCCTTCCGTCGAGAAACTGGCCACGAGCCTCGATCATTACATGGCCCGAGAACTTGGGAAATACACCGTGTTACCGGTCCTGAATCTCGGCTGTCGCTCCGACAACGGTAATCTCGCCACGATCAACCAGACGACCATCAGTTGGAGCTCGCCTACCACCCCGATCATCCCCGAATCCTACCCCCGGCAGGCGTTCGACCGCCTCTTTGATGTCCGGCAGAAGCAGGCCGAAAAAAGCATTCTCGATGATGTGCTTGACCAAGTGAAATGGATCGAACGCGACCTGACCGCCGCCGACCGCAGTAAGTTGGCAGAATACACCGACTCCGTCCGCGAGGTGGAACAACAGATCGACCGGGCGATCAAGAACGAACGGCCCCCAGGCAGCTGGAGGCCGACCATCACCGAGCCTGACATGGCGCGCCCTGCTGAGGGGCGTCCGGAGTCGGTGCCGGAATATATGAAGTTGATGATGGACCTGATCCTTCTCGCTTTCCGGATGGACATGACTCGGATTGCCACGTTGCAATTTAACAACGATGGGACGAACCAAATGAAATTTGGTTTCCTCGACGGGCTACCGAACTTTGAGCATCACGGCCTCTCCCACCACGGTAATCAGCCGGAGAAAATCGAATACCATTGCCGGACCATCCAGTTTCACGTGGAACAGCTCGCCTATTTCCTGAAGCGAATGGGAGAGATCGACGAAGGGGGCCAATCGTTGCTCGATAGCTCCATGGTCTTGTTTGGCACGAACTTCATTGATGGCAACCGGCATGACACGAAGAGCACCCCGTTGATCGTGGCCGGACGCGGCGGGGGGACGATTCGAGGCGGGAAAGTCTTTAAGGCCGAACAAGAATCGGACCGCCCGGTGGCCAACATCTATGCATCCATGCTCCAACGCATGGGCATGCCCGACACGCAGTTTGGAGATAGCGAAAAGCTCTTTGATTTCATGGGCTGAGGCTTTGCATTTCGCGCACGATGGTGCCTGCGGAGGCGAAGATGGCCAACGTCTATGCGAAGCTCTTCTTGCAGGAAGACAAGGCGAACACCGACAAAATCCTTCACGAAATCGGTGAGGGCAAAGGCATTATGGATTTGGTTTTGAGTCAGGCCAAGGCGTTGCAGCCAAGCCTATTGCGTGCTGACAAAGAGAAGATCGAGGAATATTTCGAATCGGTGCGGGAAACGGAACGGCGGCTTGTTAAGTCTGAAAGCTGGGTGTACCGAGCCAAGCCCCAGGCCGGAATGCCTACCTCAAAAGATCCCGCAAGTGGAGCGGAGATTTTGACCCAACTCCGGAATGTCTGCGACATGACTTATCTCGCGTTCGAACCGAGCACCGTCCCCCTCTCCAATCTCTACGTCTCCGTGCTCAATCAATTCGGTCTACCCGACACGGCCTTTGGCACATCCACTGGCTCCCTTCGATGGCTTGATTTGATCTGACCCGGATAGAAAGCGCTCCAGGGGTCGACGCATGAAGGGAGAGATTTTTTGATAACGAGGCGACCCGGCACCGAGTGAGGTATCACAATGGATACGCCCCCGCCTGAACTTCGCGCCCTGCCCAAAAATCTGCGGCGCACCCCCTTCCTGTTTTTATAAAACATTGGGATTGACTCTCCCGCCGTGTGCCGGTGCATGTGAGAATATTGCAAACGGAGGGCTGTTTTTTTGGTGCGGGCTATACGCAAATTACAACCAGAGATTGCAGGTCACTAAGAAACCCTAAGGAAGCAGGATGGCGGCTAGCCCTTTAACCGCACCATGCCGCGCTCGACGGCGGCGACGGCGGCTTGGGTGCGGTCCTGCACCTCCAACTTGCGGAGGACAGAACTGACGTGCTGTTTGACTGTGATTTCGGCCAGCCCGAGGCGATCCGCGATCTCTTTATTCAACAACCCCTCGACCACTAGCAGCAGGACCTCGGTCTCTCGGGCCGTCAATTCCGGGCGTCGGCTGCGGGCATCCAAACGGGTGCGAATGCGTTCGGGGAAATAGGTTTCCCCTCCTGCAACCGCCCGGATGGCGGCTAGGAGTTCTTCGCGCTCGGTCGATTTCGGCAGGTAAGCCGAGGCTCCCGCTTGCACCGCTCGGTAGATGTCGTCTTCTCCTTCACTCACGGACAGAATGATGCAGCGGCTGGGTTGGGGACCGGCCATGACCTTTTCGATGAGCTCCGGACCGGTGCCATCTGGCAAGTTGAAATCGATCAGCATGACATCGGGCGCGATACTGGGTTGCATGGCGGCAGCCTCGGCGACGGTGGAGGCTTCCCCGGCTACTTCCAAGTCTTCCTCGTCCCCTAGGGAAGAGGCCAAGCCCATGCGGACGAAAAAATGATCATCCACCAACATTAGGCGGATCAGGCAATCACGGGAGACACTCATGAGGGAGGAGGGGTGGAATGCGGTGAAAAGGGATCTTCATGGTGATCGGACCCCGGTTCCGATGCAACTGCATCAATTAAAATTCGCGTGCCGGCTCCAGGCCGGCTGTCGACAATGAGCGTACCGCCGATTTTATTCGCGCGTTCTCGCATTCCGAGCAGGCCAAAACTTTTCCGACCGCCTGTCTCCGGCGCGATGGAGCGGGGCGGAGCGACTTGGAAGCCGGGTCCATCGTCCTCAATCGTCAGCCGGATACGGGTGTCGGTGAAGGCCAGCGCGATCCGAATCTGGGTGGCTTCCCGGGCGTGTTTGTTGACGTTGTTGATCGCTTCCTGGCAAATGCGGAGCAAATTATGCTCGGTGCGAGTCGCGAGTTTGCGCGGGGTGCCTTCCACCGCTAGCGAGATTGTTGGGCGATCAGGCTTTTGCGAGAGGGTGATCATTTCGCGAATGGCGTCGGCGAGATTTTGTTGTTCGAGTAGCCCGCTTCGCAGATTCATGATCGAGCGGCGCGCTTCGGCCTGGCTTTTGCGCAGCATTTGAAGGGCGAGATCGAGGGGTTGCCGGGCCCGCTCGGGGTTGGTCCGCATCCGGCTGGAGGCGAGGTCGAGTTGCATCCCGATGCCGGCCAACTCTTGCTCCAAGGTGTCGTGCAGTTCCCGGGCAATCCGGGTGCGCTCCTCGCCGATGCGTTCGCGTTCGACTTTCTCGGCGATGACGAGCGTTTGGTTTTCGAGTCGGCGATTCAAGACCCAGACCCAGATAATCCCCGCCAGCAACCCGGCGACCAATACCCCCGCGAGCATCATCACCCGGCGGACAGTCCAAAACGAGGGCTCCCGCAGCACGGTCAGATCGGCGGGGGACCGGAGGAGCAGCCGAGCCCGGGTTGGCTGGCCTTGAGCATCCGGGGCATTGAGCACACAGATGCCGCTAACCCGGACCCAACTCTTCAACGGCACACGCGCCAGGTTTGGATCGGCCCCTAAATCGAGCACGGCCAGCAACTGATGGCCTTCTTCTTCGAGCCGCATCAAGAGCTGGGCTTGCTCCTCAAAGCCATCGGTCAACAGGGCGTCCACCTCGACCAATTGGTCGGCGAGCGCCGGATCTTCCACCAGCCGTTCCATCCGGACGAAGAGTGGTTCGGGGGGTGCTCCCTGCCGTTCCACGCGCAAGAGCGCCTCTTCCAACACCACTCGGCCCGCTTCCAACATGGGAAACCCGGCCGCTTGCACAAAATCGCCTGGCTGCACGTTGGGAGGCCCTTTTGTCCGGACCAGCAACCCTTGCGCTTCGATGTGCAAAAAGAGACGACCATCGGGGAAAGCCGCCGTCACTAAGCCGTCGACCCGCACCCGGCTGTTTGAGTCGGGCCGAAACCGAAGCAGATCCCGGACGGAAACCGGTGGTTGATCGAATGCCGTCATTTCCCCGCGGTCCAGCACCGTGATAAATTCAGCTCCCGGCACGTAGAGCCGCAGGCCGGTCAGCCGCCCCTGCGGATCGACGACCGAGCCATACACCCCGCGCAGCCGGACCTCGGCCCCGGTGAGATCGGGCGGGAGCACGACGGCTTCGGCTGGTCCTTCAAACACCGCCAGGAACCGCTGGCCCCCCGCCTGCATCGCCAGGGTGCGGCGATCCCCTTCGAGGGTCTCCTCCAGCACGGTGCCGGTGAGCTGCACCCACATGCAATCGAGCGCCGGGCTCAGCAAATAGCCGCGCTCCAGCCGAATCGGCTCGGGCAGGGCGGCTCTTCCACGGCGATTGACTTCTGGCAATCTCCCCAGGATCCCGGCGACAATCGGCGAGTAGCTCCCCGGCTCGGACACCCCCTGCAGTTGAATGCGAATCCCGCTCCGTAAAGCCAGCTTCACCCGGCTGCCGTTCTCCCCCCGACCTTGTGAGGTGAAATAGACCGCCCCGGTATCGTCTTGAATAAAGGCGAGATTTTTCTCCGCATCGAAGAAAGTCACCACCCCCTCGATGCGGACCGGGTTTTGCGAGGCGGCTTGCACCGGCGTGAGGGCCCGCACCTCTCCGGCCGAGGTCAAGGTGGGGGCTGCTTCCGGCTGCCGGGCATCCGCTGGGCCGACCATCGCTCCCCCGACGAGGGCCAGACAGAAGGGGGCCAAAGCGAGCAGCAGACTCCGGGGCGGCACCATGACCATTTATTCAAGCGCACCCATGGCTTCGAACCAAGTGCAAAGCGTCCCATCAAAGAATGGCTGGCCAAAATCTCGGTCAACTGTCAGAACCCCGGGCATGCGCACGTTTCTCTTCTTTGCAATCATCGGTTGGTGTGCGGTTTGCCCCCTCTCAGCCGAGACGTTTGAACTCAAATTCACCCGCCCGTTCGAGGCCGGGAGCCAATTTTCCTACAAGGCCGATGGCAAGAGAAAAACGGCGATGAAAGTCACGATGAACGGGCAAGAGTTGCAAAACGAATCCGATTCGGCAGCCGGTTCGTTTGCGAGTCATCTGACCATCCTGGAGGTGAATGAAGCCGGTCTGCCGACCAAGGAAGAGCATGAAATCACCGCGTTCTCTGGCACGGTCGATGAAGCCGCCGTGGAAACCCCGGCGGTGGGAACAAAAATCGTGGCGACTCGCTCGGCAGAGCAAGGCACCACTTATACCATCGACGACAAAGCGGTCGACCCGAAGCTGCAAGCGCTCTTGGAAACCCTCATTTCAGTCTCGTCCGAGGAGAACCAAGACGACGCCATTCTGGGCACGGACCAACCCCGGGCAATCGGAGATGAATGGGAAGTCGGTGCCGAAGAATTAATCGCTTCGATGAAAGAATCCGGAATGCCGCTCGACGCCGCTTCCGTGGTGGGGAAAGGCACGTTAGTCGGCAAAGTGAGTAGCCCGGTCGGGGAAGCGTTGGAGGTGCGGGCTGAAATCCAAATCAAGCTCGACGATGCGGGCGGCCCGATGCCGGTCAAACTGTCGGAGGCCAGCATGACGGTCACCATGTCGGGCCTCCTCCCGATTGACCCCAAGGCGCAAGCGCCCAAGAAGGAAATGGCGCTTCGCATGGTGATGAAAGGCGAGGGGGAACCGCAGCCTGGGGCGAAACTGAGCATGGACATGGCGATGGAACAGCAGGCGTCGGTCGAAATGGTCCCGATGAAATAACGGGCGAGCCGCGAACTGATTTCCTATCGGTTTACGGCAACGGTTGCGTCTCTGCGGCAGCCGTGTTCTCTTTGCGGTTCCTTTGTATGACTGAATATCGCACCATCCTAGTCGTCGGCATCCCGGGCAGTGGTAAGGGCACCCTGGGCAAAGTGCTGGGCACCATCCCCCGTTTTTTCCATTTCGCTTGCGGCGATGTCTTCCGCTCGCTCGATACCCGGACGACGATCGGGCAGAAATTCGTCCAATACTCCAGCAAAGGGCAGTTGGTGCCGGACGAAATCACGCTTGACCTTTGGAAAGCGCGGATTCAAAGCGCCGAGGACGCCCACCTTTTCAAGCCCGACATCGACCGGTTGGTGCTCGACGGCATTCCGCGTAACGAACGTCAGGCCCAGCTCATGGATGATATTCTCAAGGTCGAACGGGTCTTTCATCTGCTCATCCTGGATCAGGATGAGCTCTACACCCGGCTCCGCAAGCGGGCGCTCAAAGAAAACCGATTCGACGACGCGAACGATGAGGTGATTGCCCGACGTCTCAAGACTTACGAAGAGGAGTCCAAACCGGTGCTCGACCATTACGGCCCCGAGCGGGTGGTCACGATCAATGCCATGCAACAACCCTTCAAGGTGGTGCATGACGTGCTCGCGGTCCTGTCGGCTGACGGCATTTCCTAAAAGGCATGCGGCTCTTCTTCCTTGGCACCGGCGGGATTGGGGAGCCGGCGCTTCGGCATCTCCTCCACCGGCCGGGCGTAACACTCGCCGGGGTGATCACTCAGCCCGACCGTCCCGCCGGACGCAAACGGGAGCTGCGAGCCAGTCCGATCAAAGAGATCGCGCTCGCCCATGGGGTGCCGCTGCTTCAACCGAATCGAATCCGGGACCCGCTCGTTCTCGAGTCCATCGCCTCTTGGCAACCGGATCTTGCGGTCTGTATGGCGTATGGCCAACTCTTGCCGCCGACTCTTTTGGCCATGCCGCCTCTCGGTTGCATTAATCTGCATGCCTCCCTTTTGCCCAAACATCGGGGAGCCGCCCCGATTCAAGCCGCGATTCTAGCGGGGGATCCCGAAACGGGGATCACGGTGATGCAGATGGAAGCCGGTCTCGATACCGGCCCTCTGTTGCTCGCCCGCCGGACCCCAATCGGGCCGTGCGAGACGGCGGGCATGCTTCACGACCGGCTCGCCGGGATCGCGGCTGAGGCGTTGGAGGAGGCCCTCGACCAACTGACGCTCGGGCCGGTGACTTGGCAACCTCAGGAGGAGGCCCTGGCTTCTTACGCCCCGAAATTAACCGCCGCTGCGGCGCAACTCGACTGGCATCGCCCCGCCCCGAGCTTGGCTCGTCAGATCCGCGCCATGCTTCCGTGGCCAGGTGCCTGGACGTTGCTGCCAGCGCCTGGGGGGGCGCAAAAGTTGAAAATCCACCGCGCCACCCCGCTGCCTGACGGTGCGGCGGCGATGCCTGGGACCCTGCTCGCCGTCGGTCCGTCCGGGGTGGAGACGGCCTGTGGCGAGGGGCGGCTCCGGCTGGAGGCCTTGCAAATCGAAGGTCGCCGGGTATTAGAGGCGCGTGATTTTCTGAATGGCTGGCCGTTGACCCCTGGCCTTACGTTTCTGCCTCTGGAGGTTTCCAGCCCATGACCGCATGCGAAGAGGCGGTGATCCGGGTGCCCGGCACCAGTGCGAATCTGGGACCTGGCTACGACGCCCTCGGGGTGGCGCTTCAGCTTTGGAATGAGGTGACCGTCCGCCGGGTCCGTCGGCTGCCCGAGCATCCCCCGATGATTCAGGAAGCCGCCGCTCGTTTTTTTGAGGTCACGGGTCGTCGCCGATTTGCATTTGATTGGAGGATCGAAGGGCAGGTGCCCCGCTCCCGGGGGTTGGGAAGCAGTGTCACCGTCCGATTGGGGCTCCTGCAAG
>CAZSPO010000065.1:0-12160 GCA_964608775.1 uncultured Chthoniobacterales bacterium
TCGATACGTGGGCGGCTGAACTCAGCCCGATCGTTCGCCAAGCCAGACGCCCCTCCGCCGTGGCCGAGGCCATGGCCCGATTCCTCTCCGGTGACCTCGGTTTTCGGGGCAATGCCGATGATTACTATAATCCCCGTAACTCACTTCTCCCAGCCGTGATGGAAAGTCGCCTCGGCATCCCGGTCACCTTGACACTGCTTTACATGTTAATCGGTCGGCGGCTTGGGCTTCTGATTGAAGGTATCAATCTTCCTGGCCACTTTATCGCCCGGCACGAAGGTGTCTATTTCGATCCTTTTAACGAGGGGATGCAACTGAGTGCTGCCGATTGCGAAGCCATTCTCGCCAAACAAGATTTGGCCATGCAAACTCACTTTCTCGATCCGGCAAATCATCGGCAAATTCTGCATCGCATGCTGGTGAACCTCGCCCATATTTTTAATCAAACTGGCGATTTAACGAGACGCACCCAGATCGGGCGCTGGCTCAAGGCGCTGACCCGCAGTTAACCCCAATAGGTTAACCAAAAAACGACTCGGTTGATGCGCTACTGGGGTTAACGGTGCCCGCCGCTCCCTGGCGAATATTTCCCCCGTTGTTTGACGGACTGCCTGCAATGGCGTCCAGTGTCGGTCTCATGATGCGCGTCGAACTTCTGAACACCGGGTCCGAATTGCTTCTCGGCACGGTCCTTAATAGTCATGTCCGCTATATCGCAGACCAATTGTTTCCGATCGGTCTCCGGTTGACTCGGCAAGTAGCCGTCCCCGACGGCGAGGCGATTGGGGAGGCGATGGAAGAAGCGTTTGGTCGAGCCGAAGTCGTGATCGTTACCGGGGGACTCGGGCCCACCAGCGACGATATCACCCGCGATTTGGCGGCACGTTTGCTCGGGGTAACCATGCACGAAGATCCAATCGTGCTCCATGCCATCACAACCCGCATGCAAAGAAGAGGGTATGTCATCAATCGCGCCATCGCCCGCCAAGCCTTGGTCCCCGAAGGCGCGGTGGTCTTGCCCAATCATAACGGGACTGCTCCCGGTCTCTACTTCGCCCCACATCAACGACCGGAAAGCGGATTGACTCCCCATCTTTTCTTGCTACCAGGCCCCCCTCGCGAGCTCTATCCGATGTTCGAACGCGAGGTCTTGCCGCGGATGGAAGCGTTGGGAGGGCAGGACCGGCCAAGCCACCGCTCCTATCGCATCGTCGGTCTCGGCGAATCCAAGGTGCAGGAATTGTTAGAAGATCGGATTCTTGCCCTTGGTCCGGTGGAAATTGGTTACTGCGCCCGGCCAGGGGAGGTTGATCTCCGGTTAATCGGCAAGGCCTCCCTCCTCGAAGTGGCAGACGGATTGGTGCGGGACGCCTGCGAATGGGCTCTCGTCTCCGATGACGGTCGAACGCTGCCCGAGGTCGTGCTCGATGAACTGCGCCGTCGTGGGGAGACCGTGGGCCTCGCGGAGTCTTGCACCGGCGGTCGGATTGCCAATGCCCTCACGGATGTGCCAGGTGCTTCCGGCATGGTGAAAGGCGGCGTGGTCGCTTATGCCAATGGCGTGAAAACCGGCTTGCTGGGGGTTGCACCGGAGCAAATCGACGCCCACGGAGCGGTGAGTCCAGAAGTCGCGGGTGCCATGGCGGAGGGAGCCTGCCGGGTATTGGCTGTCGATTATGCTCTCAGCACCACCGGAATCGCCGGCCCTGGGGGCGGCACCCCAGAGAAGCCAGTCGGAACGGTTTGGATCGGGCTTGCCGCTGCCGGAAAGGTGGTGAAGGTCGTCCGCCACGATCTCCCCGCTGACCGCGATACATTCAAGCACTTGGCACTTCAGCGTGCCCTCATGCTGCTGCTTCGTCATTGGCGAGGAGCTTAAAGAGAGCGGCAAGGCTGGGCTCAGAACCTTCTAAGCGATCTCTCTCATCCACCCCGCTGTTGTGGCCGCCGCTCTTCCGTTTTCTCAAACCACTCGTAAAAATGATTAAACGCTGCTTCGGCGGTTGAAACAGGGATTCCCCCCGCTTCCTGCACCCGGGCGGCATCCGCCTCCTCGAACACCCGGGCAATCACCCGAGTGCCGGCGGCTTCCCGGACGATTTTCACCGCATCCATGGGTCGCGGCAAGTTGACTAAAACCAGCTGCGCAGCGCGAATACCCGCTCGTTGCAACAACCGGGGGTCGGTTCCTTCCCCTCGCAAACAGGCGATCCGACTTTTTTCGCAATGAGCAATCACGCTCGCATCTTCGTCGACGACGAGAACCTGGTGGCCAGCCTTGTGCAAATCCTTGACCAACCACATGCCAGCACTGCCGAATCCAATGAGGAGGGTGTGCCCTTCGATCTTTGGATATTCAATCGGTTTTCGGTGCCCCGGATGAAAAGGAAGAAGCGCCCAGACCACCTGATCGGTCGCGAGGAAGGGGGTGATCATCATCGTGAGCGCAGCGGTGAGCGCGATCACCGAAAACATGGCCTCATCCAAATGACCCGCCGCAACGCCGACCAGACCGATCACGAGCGAAAATTCGCTGGTTTGCGCAAGGAGCAGGCCACTCTCCAGAGCGTTGCGTGATGATTGACCGAGCCATTCCGCCAAGCAGGTCACGACGACCGGGGTGAGCACAATGACCAATCCGGCAAATACAATCGCCTGCACCGGAATCCACCACGAGGTAAAAAGCACGAGTGATCCTAGCGCGGTGAAAAACAGGGCCTGAAAAAACTCCGATAGCGAACTGAGCAATCCGCGGAGCAAGCCATTGAGAGGAAACACCGAAAGGGTGAACCCAGCCAGAAAAGCCCCTGCAATCAATGGTAATCCCAGCGCATGAGCGGCCCCGAGGAAAAGGAAGAGAACGGCGAGAGCCAACAACAACAAGGTTTCTGCATCGGGATGAAAAAGTCGTTCCACCCAAGGGAGGAGCCAAACATGCACCGCCCCAGCCAAGGCGGCCAACAGGGCAAACAACCCCAGGCTCCCGAAAATTGATCCGGCTCCACCATTCACATGGGTCAGGGCAACAATGATGCCGATCATCAAGGCGTCTTGAAACAAGAGCACCCCGGTCACGAGCCGACCGAAGGGTTGGAACATTTGCTGGGAGGCTTTGAGTTGGCCAATGACCACCAGGGTCGAACTCGCCGCTGCCGCAAACCCAAGGTACAACGAGGGGGTCCAGCCAAATCCCATCCAGAAGGCAACCTGGAACCCCGCGTAACCGATCAAAACAAACTGGCCGAGCCCCACGCCCAACACCTGGCGAGTGTGATGCAAAAAACGTTGCGGATTGAGTTCAATACCGGCGTTGAAGACGAGAAACGCGATGCCCAGTTCGACAAATCGCCGGGCTTCCCCCCGCTCAATCCCTGCCCCCACCAGCGGCAGGGCGATGCCGATGACTAACAAAATGGGAACGACCGGCAATCTTCGCCACCGCGCCAGAGCATGACCGATCGCTGCCAGCCCGAGGAAAAGCGTGAGCGTCAGCATGAGGGCGACTCCCCGATGAAACCTTCTTCTTTTAACAACCTCCGCTGGGCTTGGAGCACGTCAACTTTCGGAACTATCACCCAGGCCGCATCCAAGCTGAGCAGGTTTTCGATTAGCGATATGTCCACTGCCAGCACAGCACACGAAACCCCGTTTTCTTTGCAAAGGTAGGCAATCCATTCGTTGGCTACCTCAATCTGTAGGGCACTTACCACTAACTTGGCCTGGGCCAGCCCTTGCTCCTCCAGAACGGCCCGATATTCCGCATTCCCATGCAGCGTCCGGCATGGGAGCCCCCTCAGCTTGCGTGGATCGGTATCAATCGCCAGAACGATTTCCCCTCGTTGATGAAGCGCCACGGCGATCTGGCGACCGAGGCTGTTCATCCCGATTACCATCACATGACCCGACAAACGAGTCGTCGGCGGTTCCTCCTCCTGCGAAGCCCGAAAGACCCGCAGCAGTCCGATCCGATGGCAAAAAGCATAGAGCGGGTCCGCCCACTGGATCATGTAAGCGGACGCGGCAATGGTGAGAATCCCCACCATGCCGGTGATGGCCGTGACGCGTTCATTGATCAACCCTGCCGACAGACCCATGGCGACGAAGACAAAGGAAAACTCGCTGATCTGTGCGACGGTGACGCTTGTCTTGAA
This sequence comes from uncultured Chthoniobacterales bacterium, assembly GCA_964608775.1. GTDB lineage: Bacteria > Verrucomicrobiota > Verrucomicrobiia > Chthoniobacterales > CAZSPO01 > CAZSPO01. The sequence continues at coordinate 4,152 of CAZSPO010000065.1, forward strand.
ACTCGTTTTCTCACTGTAACCAAACCGGCTGATAATCAGCATGAAAATCAACGGGTTGCCAATGAGCACAAAGAGCGAAAGCACCGCAGCAGTCGGCCAGTCCGCCCCGAGTCCACCTGGGGTCATTCGCACGCCGAGCGAGACAAAGAAGATCGCCACAAAGAAATTCATCAGCGGCTGAATCCGGTGCTGGAGATCGTGGCTGCAGGGGAGTTGCGCTAGGGCCACCCCCGCGAAGAAGGCACCGAGTTCTACCGAGAGATGACCCGCATGGGCGAGGCTCACGACAAAGAAACACCACGCCAAGCTCCAAATTAGCAAAGTGGGCGGGGAGGCGGCCGCCCATCGGAAGGGGCCTGGCAGCACAAATTGAGACACGAACAAAACCCCTCCCAACAGCAAGACCATGCCTCCCATTGCGAATGCGAGCTGCCTGATGAGAAGAAGGGGCTCGGGTTGCACCCCGGATTCCAGCCCGGTCAGCAGGGTCAGCACGACAATGACCACCAAGTCTTGAACCAAAAAAATCCCGACTGCAATCCGGCCATAGAGCGCATCAAGCTCCTGTTTGTCTGCTAAAATTTTAACGACAACGACCGTGCTGCTGAACGTCAGGGCAACGGCCAAAAAGAGGGCCTCCATCAGGTCGAATCCAAGCAGATGACAAACCAAATAGCCGCCCGCAGCGGTGAAGAGGACTTGGCCGAGCCCAGCGACAACCGCCACTCGGCCGACCGCCCGGATTTTGTCCAAGCTCAACTCCAGTCCAACGAGAAAAAGCAGAAGCACAATGCCGGCCTCGGCGATGAGGTCAATCGCCGGGCTTAACGAAATCCATCCTGTCGCCGGCCCAAGCAGCAAGCCCGCTGCCAGATAGACCACAATCGTGGGGAGCCGCAACAGCCGACCGACCAGCGCCAAAGCGGCGGCTGTGGTGATCATCCACCCGAGGGTGCGAAAGAAGTCGGCGTCAAACACCCAGCTTCTCTAACCCAAAGTCCGCTCGCTTAACAGGGGGAATGCGTGTCCGCCGATTGATTCCCCTCTTTTAAGAGGTGCGGCCCCCCATGGTGATGATAAGAGCCCCCTCGTTCCAACGCTCACTTTCGCGAAACGCACAAACTCCTTGTTAAGAAAAAAGGTGAAAAAACGGCGCAAATCTCAAGGCAGCAAAGGACTCACATATCGCGCAAACTGGCTTTCGCCCGGAACCCCATTAAATCGCGCCACCTCTTTGCCTTTCGCGTCATACAACAAGACCACGACCGGATGGGAAGCCGTGTCAACGGAGAGCGATTCACTGACTTTACTATCAAAATCCGCCACAGCATGCAGGTCTTCCATGGGAGGATGACCGATCTTCAAGCGACGGTAAGTCGGGTCGAGTCGGGAAGCGGCTTTTTTCAAATCCAATGTCATCTGGGCCTCGGTGATCTTTCGCATGGAGGGCTTTACCTTGCTCTGAAAATTCACGATGGTTACCTGCACAATCTCCTGTTTGGCTAGGCTCTCATCGGACACATAACCGCCCACCCGCCGCGCTGCGTCAGCTCCTTTGTCATCGATTACGGTCACCATGACGGGCACTCCCTCCCCGATTTTGACAGCGGTTCCGGTGACCCCGGGCAGGCTCTGTGCCGGGACGAACGAGGGGGCGAGCAGGAGGCCGAGGAGGAGGAGGAGAAACGTTCGATGCATCAGAGATATTTCTCTCCCATGCTTGGGGGGAAGAATCAAGTGCGGGAGGGGGTTGTCAGGCCCTCATACCAAACCGCATCGATAATGGTGAGGCGGCGTTGGGTCGGCTTTCCGGTTTCGCCGTGGCGGATCATGGTATCCCATAACTCGACGGCCGTCGCCCCGGCCAACGGGTCAGCAGGCAAGATGCCAGAGGTGTGGCGTGGATTTTTCGGATTCAAAATCAACTGGGCAAACGCGAGATCGTCGGGAATTCGATAACCGAAATCCTGTAACCGGCGGACCGGAGTCGGCGATGGCATTCGACCACCCCTCCAAAGGCGGCGGTTCGGACCGAGTGATAACCGGCGTCGCACCATGTGTTGCCACATTGCACCACGGCGAAATCGGAGAGATCGGCCTGGACGAGCTCTGCTTCCTGGCCGAACCACGGCCCGATAAGAATCCCGGCTACTCCCCGGTGGATCCACGGCGGGAGCGGGAAGGGGTGGGGGAGTTGGCGAGGGGAATTGGCCCGCTCAATTGTGTATCCCACCCCAAGGAACGGGCCAGCGCCCCTTCCATATGGCCGGTGTTCCCTTTCATCCTTTCGTACGGGGGATGGGCGACGTAAATGACTGGAACCCCGCCATTATGCCGCCCCCGCCGCCGCCGGTGGGACATGGCGGCAAAGAGGGGTTGTCGGCGGTATCCCATCTCGCTAGCCAAGGTTTTAAGCCGTTCCCGGGTCGATTCGGGGAGGTGCGGGTCGTGATTGAGGGCGCGCGAAACCGTGGAAATATGCACGTTCGCCGCGCGAGCGACATCGCGGAGTGGGAGCGGTCGGGCAACAGGTTGCATTAAGTGTCCATTGCACGGTTTTGCGGGTCGGACAAGAATGTTGAATGATTCCTTTCCTTCATCGCGTCCCAGCTTTCCGCGAGGTGTTAGTGGTGGCAGCCTCGCTTTGGCTCTTCCCTGGAATCGTTTCCGCCGTCGAATTCGCCACGGTCCAGCCGTTGTTCGAGAAATATTGTTCCCAATGTCACAACGCCGAAAAGGAAGAAGGCCATCTCAACCTGGAGCAATACAAGACTTACGAAGCTTTCACTAGCAATCACGAGTTGCTCGAACACCTCGAGTGGGTGCTTTCCTCCGAGGAAATGCCCCCGATGAAGTCGGCGCAGCCAACCCAGCCGGAGCGCGAGTCGATGCTGGCCTTGGTCGAGCAATCCCTCGCCTCCCTCACCAACGCCCAACCCAACGATCCCGGCGTCGTCGTCATGCCGCGGATGAACATGAATGAATACGACTATGTTGTGCGGGATCTTACCGGACTTGACCTTGCCCTGGGTCAATATCTGACGGCTGACGGCGTCGGCGGAGAAGGGTTCCTGAATGTGGGGGCGAATCAAATGATGAGTGTCGGTCAATTCGAAGGATTTCTTTCCACGGCCAAGAAGCTGCTCAACCACGCCCGGTTCATCCCTGGCGGCTCCGTCTTTTGGTCGCCCGCTCCGTTGAACCCGGTCAATAACGACGCGGAGTTGAAAAAAGAAACCGTTGCAGCCTGGGAGGAATGGCACACGGTGCGGAAACAGGCATTGATTGGTGCGCACGAAGCGAAACTAAAACGTCAGCTTGGTATGGTTTGGGAAGCCTACGCAGAAGCGGCTTGGCAATACTATCATCGGGCGGCATTCGGGCTTCCCGAAGCGACCTATGAACAGGTGGCGGGAGCCTATGAGGTTCCCCTCTTTCCCGGAGCGCTGGAAATGACTTATCGGCTCCTCACCCGGGACCCCACCTTGCCGGGCGCAGATAAACTGCTGAAGAATCCGTTTTACACCGAATTCATCCGACAATGGGAAGCCATCCCCGGCCCACGGGGCCAAGATCCGGCCCAACAACGGGCGGCATTCAAAAGTTTGGCCAAGTGGCGTGAACTTGCTTCTGCTACCAATGACTTTGGGTCGGGAGCTAAGGAGGGGGATCTGGATATTCCACCGAAGAATAAAGAGGAAAAGCAAGCGCTCCGGGGGTTATATCACAAAGGGGAACCGCAATTGGCCGTTGATTTGGACAAGGCGAAGGATGGTCGAGTTTATCTGGCGGTGGCTCCGATTTTTGGTTCGTCGTTCATGCCGCCCGTTGTGTTTGGGAAGGGCGAATTCGTGATGCAAGATGGAAGCCGTCAACCTTGGCAAAGGATACTGGACGGCTTTGAAAATCAGGACGGGGCTCCGGTGGCATTTGGCCAGGGAGCAACGGGTGCTGCGCTGGGAGCCGATGAAGTCGGGCTAACCCCACCGGGCTACCTCGCCTTCGAGGTGCCCGCCAAGGCGAAGGAGCTGCATGTGGAAATGGTTTACGCCGACCCGAAAGCGGAAGGCATCGCAGCCGTGCGGGTCGCTCCCTTTGATGCCCCGCCCGCTGATTATTTTGAAACCTTCCGCGGACGCCGCTGGGTTGGTCGGAGAACCCCGGCTTTTTCCGGTCGCCTAGCGGAACTAGCGGAGCATCTGGCGGTGATGGACAGCACCAACACGGGATACACCCGGTTGCGGGACGGCCTCCCATGGGTGGGGGAGGACCCGGCCATGCTAGAGTTCTTTGGTGTGCAAGTGCCGAAATCCAATTGGTCCAACCGACTCGCTTTGTTTGCGTTGTCTGCTGGGGATATTCGGCGGAATTTGACGGAGGACCAGCAGGCGGAGTTGGATCGGTTAAGAACGCAACTCGCGATGGTCCAGGCGGCTGCGAAATTGGAGCCGGGTGTGGTGGATCAAAAAGCGGTGGAGTTGATAGGTATGATGGCAGGGAGACTTTGGCGTCGACCGCCGTCCCAGGAAGAGGTGCAACAGCTTGCGGCCCTCTATCAAACGGATCGTGCGGCCGGTCTTTGTTATGAACAAGCCATCAAGACGCCGCTGACAGCCCTGCTGGTGGCTCCTAGCTTCCTTTACCGCTTCACGGAAGCGCAGGGCAAGCCGGAGCCCTACCCCCTCTCCGATCCGGAACTGGCCACCCGGTTGGCTTTCGTCCTCTGGGGGTCGCTGCCCGATGATGAATTGCTTCGCGTCGCTTACCAAAATCAGCTCGCCAACCCTGAAATGTTACGGGCTCAGATCGAGCGCATGATCCGTGATCCTCGCGCCCGCAATTTTATCGAGGAATTTACGGGGATGTGGCTGGGATTCGCCGGTTTCTCCCAATTTGGCGGGCCGGACGCGGAGAAATACAAGGAGTTCGACGACGACTTGAAGGTGGCGATGCACGAAGAAGCCGTGGCTTTTTTTCTCGATCTGCTTCGCTCTGACAAACCGGTGACCCTTGCTTTTGATGCGGATTACACTTTCTTGAATGAGCGGCTTGCCAAACATTACAACATCGACGGCGTGCAGGGAGACGAGATGCGATTGGTGAAACTCGACACCGATCAGCGGGGCGGCATTTTTGGAATGGGCACCTTTCTTACCAAGTATTCTGCCCCGCTTCGGACCAGTCCGGTGCATCGGGGGATTTGGCTCTATGAAAAAGTGCTCGGGTTGCCGATCCCCGAGCCGCCGCCGAATGTGCCGTTGCTTTCGGATGAAGAAGTCGATGGAACAGGGAAAACCGTGGCGCAACAACTGGCTCAACACCGGGAAGATCCGGCATGCTCCAGTTGCCATGAACGGTTCGACCCGCTCGGGGTGGCCTTGGAAAATTATGATCCAATTGGCAAATGGCGAACAACGACCGGCGGTCAACCGGTCGATGCGCGGGGAGCATTCCTGACCGGCCAGGTTATTGAAGGGTTGCCTGCTTTGCAGGCTTACATGGGCGAACGCCGCCAGTTCTTCATCGAAAATTTCTGTCGCAAGCTGCTAGGTTACACCCTGGGTCGGGCGTTGTTGCCGACCGACAAGCCGGTGTTGGAGGCCATGATGCAGGCGCTCGAAACGAACGGTTACCAGTTCCGGGCTGCTCTTGAGACGGCGATTTTTAGCCCGCAATTTCGCATGCGTCGTGACGAGGAAATCCGTCCGAAAGCCGCGCTTCCCCTTTCTGATCCCCACCCGATTGCCAACAACTGACACCCCTGACCTGAACCTGTTATGAACTCATCCTTCGATCCTTCTGTTTACCGTCCGCGCCTCTCCCGACGGGGCTTGCTGAAAGGCCTTGGGGTGACCCTAGCGCTTCCTTGGATGGAAAGCCTCGCCTGGGCCACCGGGGATTTGCAGCCGGGCATCACCGGACCGCCTCGTCGCTGGGCAGCTCTGATGTTTGCCAATGGGGTGAACACCGAACATTGGTGGGCCAAAGGGGAGGGGGCTGATATGGAACTTTCTGAATCCCTCCAGCCGTTGGCGGCGCACAAGAAAGACCTGCTTTTCATCGACAACCTCCATCTCTTCGATGACACGGTCGGAGTTCACCAGCCCTATTTCACGAACTTCCTGAGTGGCGAAAAAGTTAGGAAAGGCTCCATTCCCGACCTAGCGGAATCGGTCGATCATTACATGGCGCGGACGGTCGGGGTGACGACACCGGTTCCCTGCCTAGTCCTCGGGACTGAACCCTCCAGCCTCGGCAGCAGCGGTGGCAGCCCAGGGATATACAATGCCACTATGACATGGAGTTCCCGCTCCTCGCCGGTGCCGCCGGAGATTTTTCCGAGGCAAGCTTTCGACCGGCTCTTTGATGTGAGTGGTTTGATTCGCGACCGGAGTATTTTGGATTTCGTCGGCGCACAAGCAAAAGCAATCCAACCGAAGCTAGACGCTCGCGACCGGGATAAGATGGATGCTTATCTGACGGCCATTCGGGATATTGAACAACGGATCGAGCGAGCGACGGCGGAAGATCGTTTCGAAGGCTGGCGCCCCTCTCTGGAGCAGCCTGACATGGAGCGGCCGGCCGATGGCAAGCCGCAAAATGTGCCTGAGCATGTGAAGCTCATGCTCGATCTGATTGTTCTCGCGTTTCAGATGGACAAAGCGCGATTGGCCACCATGATTTTCCAAAAGGATGTCACGGGTATGTCATTCAATTTCTTGAATGGCGTGAGCAACACGGGGATGCATTCCATTTCGCATCATCGGAAAGCAGCGCAGACCTTGGCTGAATACCAAAAGATCAACCAATTCCATGTCGAAATGCTGGCGCACATGCTAGACCGGATGAAAGCGATTGACGAAGGGAACGGCACGACCTTGCTCGACAATACCATGCTGCTTTTTGGTTCTACCATGCGCGATGGGGATGTGCATGACGCTAATGATCTCCCTTTGATTCTCTGCGGCGGATCCGCCTGCGAGATAAAAGGGGGGCGGGCGCTTCGGTTTGAGGGTTTGGATGACCGGCGGCTTTGTAATTTGCACCTTGCCTTGGCTCAACGGATGGGGGCGCCCGGTGAGGATGGACAACTGATGCGGGAATTTGGCAACAGCCATTACCCCCTGCCAGGGCTTGCCGGATGAAACGGCCGCTTTTGATTGGGATTGCCCTCGGCGCGACGGCCTTTGGCTCCTTGGCAGATGAGCCAGGGCCGCAAGTCATTGCCTCGTCACTCGTTGAACAGGCTGCCCTATTTGAGTCGTTGGCCGGCAAAACTGATTTCGCCGAAAAGGCAGTGGATGCCGATGGGAATATCCTTTTTGTCTGTTTCAATCATCACGACTTTTTCAAAAAGAGAAACCCGGAGGCTCCGGGGCTTACCGATGAAGATTTGAAAAAATTACTTCATTTCCCGAAGCTGGAAGGACTCACCCTGCAACGACAACCGATGAGTGACACGGGTTTGGCGGTGCTGGCTGCTTTCCCAGATATGAAGGTGTTGCGTTTAATCCATGGGATGCCCTGCCGCTTCCTTGGGAAAATGGTCTCGCCCACCTTACGGCGGCGCCCCATTTGAAAGTGTTGATGTTTCCTAAGCCCGATGAGGGGGAAGAGGATCGGGCGGTCCTGGATGGGTGACCTGGAGAAGTTGCATAGTGCCCGGCCCGATTTGTTAATCAATCCTTCCCGAAAAGAGGACCGTCTCCCGCGCATTCCCAATCCATCTGTCTTCAACATCGCCACCCTCAACCAAACCTTCTCTGATACCAAGAAGCGCCAGGAACTTGGACGCGGGCTCCGCATCTGCCCCTACCGGCTTCTTTGCCCCATAAAAGAACTTCAACGCCACCCTGCAACTTGCCACATCCCGTTCCTCTGAGGATTCTTGACAGGATCTGTGCCGAGTGGGATATTCCCACCATGAAAGTTGCCACGATTGATACCAAGCGTCGCCTTGTTCTTCCGGGAGCCAAACCCGGAGAAACTTACGCCGTACGTGAAGCCGC
>CAZSPO010000066.1:0-12104 GCA_964608775.1 uncultured Chthoniobacterales bacterium
GATTGCGGCACCACCACGACGGCAAACGGCTCGACCTTAAATTTCAAACCAGCGAGATCCGTCACATAGCGAAGGGCTTCGCCGAGAGGGATATTCGTCAGGGAAAGCCGAATACGCGCCTCGGTCGCGTCGGCCCCTCCTGAAGAAGGGGCCGCGCCTCCGCCTGGAATCGGTGCGCCCGTGACAGGATCGACAGCCGGGGCAGCTGGAGCCGCACTTCCGCCACCCTGCGGGAGGCGGAGGACGATATTGACCCCTTTGCGAGTCGGGTCGGTTTCGGCCACGTCAAGACGGGCACTTTCGCTTTTCAGAAACTCAATCGCCTCACGCACCGTCGCTTCCCGAAATTGCACCACCGGCAGAATAATGCTCTCCAATTTTCGCTGAATCGCCGCTTCCAACCCCTTGGTTTGGTCGGAACCCAAGTTCAAATCCCGGGCTTCTAGATCGTAATCCCGCACCGGCAGCTCCCATGCCTTTGTCACTTCCCAAAGCAAGCGGGAACGGGTTTCGTTGTAGGCTTCGACCGAATACTTTTGGCGAGCGGCATTCACCCGTTCCATCCCTTTCCGAGCGGCGATGTTGTATTTATCGATATTGAGCACCTGCTCGTAGCGTTTGAAGGCGAGGTCATACCGGCCGAGATCGTAGAAACCCTGGGCTTCCACCAACAATTGCTTGACCCGTTCCACCTTCTCCACAAAGCCGGGGGTGACAGAGGGATTGTAATAGCCGGGATCCTCCATGTTTGCCAGCACTTGGAGGGCGGGACGAAAGCTGGGATTCACGTCCGGAGCGATCACCCGTTTCAGGATGGTTTCGGCATCTTGGCGACGCCCGATCATGATCAACTGCTCGGCATAACGGACACTGGCATCGGAGAACCCGCGAAGCGCGACCTCCCGATCCGAAGCGGTGGCCAGGGAGTCGGGCAGGAGCATCAATGCATCGCCGAACGTGTTGACCGCCATTTCAAAGTCATTCCGCCGCATGGCGGCCTGGCCATCAGCGATCAATTGGTCAGCTTCAAATTTCCGCTCTTGGCGGCGGGCCAATTCCCGTTCGGCCGTGCTGACGGCACTTTGAGAAAAGGCAGGGCTAGCGGTCGCGAGCATTCCGGCAAGAGCCGCGAGGAGAGGCAATCGGTTAAGGCGAATCATGGTGTCAATCAATGGGCGGTTGTGTTGGGAGGAGGCTGAGAGGCGTGGGGAGGCGATTGAAAGGGAAGCGGGAGGCGTGGGGCAAATCCGTGGAGCAAATCCATCACTGGCGTGCAATATCCAGTTGTTCTTGCGAATTGACATTTTCGATTACGGTTTTGGTCTCTGACATGTCAATCACTTTATAGGAAAGGTCGGGTTGTTGGGGGAGGGCAAAGGTGTCGCCCCGCTTCAACTCGAACTCCTTGTCATCCAGCAAGGAATAAAGAACCACAAACGAATCAGGGTCATTCGCAATTTCGCCGACACGAGCGGTGATCGTGCGACCCGTCGCTTTCTCCTCAAATACCACCTCCGAAACGTCTACATCAAACCCCAGGTCGGGATGGGGCTCGGTCTTTACCATCAACTCTTTCACCCGATAATTCGTCCCCTGCACATCATCTTCGACCCGCAGGAATTGAGTGGGAGAATTGGCAACGTCCAGGGTCTCCACAAAAATGGTTTCCCCACTTCGGGAGGTAAATTGAATCCGAAACGGGATTTCGTTATATTGTTTCATCCGGATTTTTAGCCAGAAAGGGGGGTGCGATTCTGGATCCACCGGATTGGTGCCAGCCAAAAACTCCTCAAGCACGGTAAATCCATCCTGATCAAAATCCCGGCTTTTCAAACGCCCGTCATCAATGGCCAGATTATATTTGAGGATGTATTCATTCGTGATCGGGTCGTGGATATCACCGGTAATGTCGACTTTCACAAGTTCCTCCCTGCCCTCTTCCCGTTTGACGATGTAGCTCTGAGCTTTAAAGAGGGGGATATCGCGCAGGGCCCAAGTCGCAGGCTCTTTCAAGGCGGCTTCGGCCCGTTGGATCGCAGCAAGATCCATCGGCGCAATATCCCGGCTCTTCGGAGCTTCACCGGTCAGGGCCGGCTCGACCTCGACAAATTCTGCCCGCTCCTGAAAACCGATCGCGGCCAGGGCAATCGAGATTGAGATCCCGAGCAGCACTAAGGCCGCCGCAAAGGCGATGACTTTGTCAACGTTCTTGGAAATCCATTGCATTAGGCTTCTTCCTCCTTCGCAGACCGGTTATTCCGAGTGGCCGGTTTCGACTCAGAAGCTTTGGCCGGTTGGGGGGGCTCAAACTGGAGCAGCTCGATCCGCATCACCACATCGATCTTCTCACGCCCGAGGACGAATTCGAGGGAAGAAACATCATTGTCCTCAGCGCCCCCCTCGTCGCCTTCGATCGGTTGGTCCAACGGAGCGAAGGCGGGCTCGATCGGATTGCCATCCGGCCCGAATGCTGACTGGCCGCTCAACAGTCCGACGGCAGCCGCCGCCCCTCGGAGGGGAGCTTGCGGTCGTTCGTTTCGCACCTGCACCCCGCGCACAACAAAAAAGGAAGGCATTTGAGTCAGCTCATTGAGAATCGATTGAAAGGCTGCGTGCTGCCCCGTGAAAGCGATGTCAAACCCGTAGCGGACGATGGATTCGTCCTCCGCGACCTGAGGGGTAGCTTTCTCTTTTTCCTTTCCACGCGAGGGGCGGCGAGGCCGTCGGCTGGGAGTGGGGGTGGGAGTCGGTGCGGCGGAAGTCGCCCGCTCGGCCGGAACGGCGTCCCGGGCGAGTCCGGTGATTTTCACGACATTGTTGCCAATCATCAACTTGACTAACTTTTCTGCTGCAATGAGTTGCCGGAGCAAGCCGGGGGTTGCTTCATTTTTCGGCAAATTATTTTCATACTCGCCAAAGCCGAGAAAGAACCCTTCCGGAATCTCAACATTGGCTTGGCGCGCCTCTTTTTTGACGCGATTCACCGTGTCGAGCAAGAGCTGTTGAAACTCGCCTGGGGTAGTGGGTTGGACCGGGATATTAAATCCTTCCAACTGCTTCCTGAGCCCGACCGTCTGCTCCTGGTAACCGGCAAGATCGAGCACCAACTTCTCTTGGTTTTCGGCATCGGGAAAGGGTTTGAGCGCTTGGAGCCGCAAGAGCTCCCGGGCTTGATCATCGTAATCTGAGGAGACGGTGTCGTAAGCCGATCGCGCTTGAAAAATAAAAACGCCGGTCCCGACGCATCCCAACAAGGTCAGGACGCCAAGGATCACGTAAAAAGGATTTTGTTTGATCCAGTTCATTGCAAAGCGATGGGGCGACGCAGGTTTAATTGCAGTTCGTAATCAAATGCCCAGGCAGAATCGTTGGGGGTGGCACTGGTGAGGATGATCTCGGCCGGCTTCGAAGCGTCAATTTCAAAGACGTTCGACCGGGCCAAATTGGCGACATAATCCTGGATGACCGATGCCCGGCGGGGTCCATCAATAAAGAGCCCGCGGATTCGGACGCCATCGATGAAGGGGGAAGCGCCCTCGCCATCACGTGCGGGCTGGCGAACGCGAGTCGCGGCGGGGCCATCCACCGGGCCGAAAGAGAGGATCTGGCCGTTACTCGTGGGTTGGAGGCTGGTGACCCAGATGAATTCCTGGGGCAAATGCGTGGAGAGATCGTTGATAATTTCCGCCCAATATTGCCGATTCGCCACGGCAGTCAGGAGGGGCTGCATGGTCTGAGTGGCCGCCTGAGCCTTTTTTTCCACCTCCTTGATTCCTCGCTCAAATTTCTGGCGCTCAACCACTTCCCCTTGCATTTCCTCCAGCACCTCGGCCTTCAGAGTCGCCGCACGCTGAAGATAGACCCCATATCCCGCCAAAGCGGCGATGAGACAGATGGCCGCTACCACCAAAGCCGGACGCTGACGGGCTTCGCGTTCGGCCCGGGTAACTTTGGCCGGGCGAAGATTCAGCTCCATCGGGCAGGCGGAAACCCGGCGGAGAGCAAGCCCCACGAGTTCGCCCACGACATGGGACTCCCTCGCCACGTTCTCGATTTTTAGATTCGCGCTGACCGCGACGTTGCGAAGCGGATTGAGATACTCAATTGGCACCTGCAGTTTTTCGAGAAAGAACTCTTTTAAGTAAGGCAGGGCACAACTGCCGCCACAGAGGAAAATCTGTTTGGGCGGGTTGCCTTGTTGCTGGGCTCGGTAAAAGCTGATGGAGCGCCCGATTTCGGCGTGCAAGCGAGTCATGGTATTCCGAATGACCTTGGAAACCAGGGCGATATCGGGATCGCTAGGGGCAGCGTAAGCCCCGCCGAGACTCACGAATCCATCGCGCCGTTTGCGTTCCTCGGCAACGGCGAAGGGGCTATTGAATTCTTTGGCGATCGCCGTGGTGATCGTGGCCCCGCCGATCGGTATGGAGCGGCTGAAGATTCGGCCCGGTTCAACAAAAAGGAGGTTGGTGGTCTTTGCCCCGATATCGACCAACAAGGAACAACCAGCGACATCGCTGTAGGAATAGCGAAAGGCGTTGTAGAGCGCCATCGGAGCGACATCAACGAGGGAGGCGTGAAAACCGCTCTCCGATAGGGAGTCGTTCAGCGCATCCAAGGTCTCCGACTTGATGGCCACCAGCACGACTTCCACTTCTTCGCCGCCGCTTTTTCCCAACAGCTGGTAATCCCACACGACTTCATTTATGGGAAACGGGACATTTTGCTGGGCTTCAAAGCCGACCACTTGCTCGACTTGATCGGGGGAAACCGCAGGCAACTTGACAAAGCGGGCGAAGACCGATTGACCAGAAAGGGCGCAAGCCAGGTCGGCGCGTTTGCGAATCCCCAACTGGCCGCGTAGCTGTTCCAATGCCAGACGAATCTGGGTGTTGCGCATCGCCTCCGAACTGACGTCAGCAGCCAAATCCTGCGAAACGAGCCCGGCCAGAATCAATCCCCCATCAGCGGAGCGTTGAAATTCCGCCAAACGAATGGTTTGCGAACCAAGGGTGGCGACGATGATTCTCTTAGAGGCGGCCATGGGGGATGAAGCAGAGGGAATAGAGAACAGGGGGAGGTCAGCGGGCGAAGAGGCCGCCTTTAGCGACCCCCAGCCTTGATCGCTTCATAGCGATCCCACCAAAGCGGGGCGAACGGGGTTTCGTTTTTATTGAGCAAAAGTCCCGCCATTTGCCGCAAATTAGTCCACCAAGGAGGGGGAGGACTTTTCTGGAAAGAGCCTTCGGCCAGCGGCGTCCCCTGGTAGCTCACTTGCACGGTGGCTTGATCGACAATGTTGGGCCGAAAACTGGACCGCCCCTGCAAGACCGCTGCGATGGTCTGGGGAGCCAAATACATGGAGGAATACCGCTGCTCACCCCCGGTGATGGAAATGTGATTCACCGTGCCAGTCAGCACAGTGTTCGTATTTTTTACATCAAGCGCCACGAAATAATTGAAGGTCAACTCAGGGATGTAAGGGAGTTTGGAGGTAAACTCGACCTCGATCTCAATCCACTTTTGCGGGCTGGGAACTCGCTTGGAATCCCCGCTGATGTTGTATTTTGGTGTATCCAGAATGTTGACCAACACCTTCTGGACCTCGATCGAGCCCGGTGGCACAGCCTGAGTTTGCGCCTTTCCTAAAGGAGAACTAGCGAGGAGAAAGAGAAGAGCGAAAAGAATAAGAAGAGGGGGGCGTCTCTGGTGCATGTTCAGGGGAGGCTCTGACGAAAACTGCGGAAGGTTAGGAAGGCTCCGAAAAGTTGTCGATGAGGAATTGTGGATTGTTTTCTTCCCGGACGCAAGCCCGACGGCAGACGAAAAGGCCTGACAGGTCATCCAAGGAGGCCGTCCGCCTGCAATTGATTCCTGAAAAAGTCGATGGTCAGCCGGATTCCCTCTTCGAATTCCACCTTTGGCTCCCAGCCCAGGACCTTACGCGCGAGGGAGATATCGGGCTGGCGCACTTTCGGGTCGTCGACCGGGAGGGGCTTGAACTCAATCGGTGCCGGGGTGCCGGTAATCCGCCGAATGTGCTCGGCAAATTCCCGGATGGTCATCTCACGGGGGTTCCCAATATTGATCGGACCGGGGTGATCTCCAATGGCCAATCGATAAATGCCGTCAATCAGATCGGTCACGAAACAGAAGCTCCGGGTCTGATTGCCATCGCCAAAGACGGTGAGCGGTTCATTCCGCAAGGCCTGACCAATGAACGCCGGCACCACCCGCCCATCGCGCAGCCGCATTCGGGGGCCATACGTGTTGAAAATCCGCACGATGCGGGTCTGAACGCCGTGATAACGATGATAAGCCATGGTCATGGCCTCGGCAAACCGCTTGGCTTCATCGTAGACGCCCCGAGGCCCGATTGGGTTGACGTTTCCCCAGTAATCCTCTTTTTGCGGATGAATCAGAGGGTCGCCGTAAACTTCCGAAGTGGAGGCAATGATGAACCTCGCCCCTTTGGCTTTGGCGAGGCCCAGGGTATTGTGTGTCCCCAATGCCCCGACCTTCAGCGTCGGGATCGGGTGTTCTAAATAATCCACCGGGCTGGCCGGCGATGCGAAATGAAAAACAAACTGCACCGGTTCGGCAATGAAGAGGTATTCCGTCACGTCCTGCCGAATGAATTTAAACCGTTCATTCCCAGCCAAATGACTGATATTCGCGGGATTGCCGGTCAATAAATTATCGATAGCAACGACGCGATGCCCTTCCGCCAACAATCGCTCGCAAAGGTGGGAGCCAAGAAAACCGGCACCGCCGGTAACAACCGAAGTTGGAGAGGCGGACATTGGGGTGTCATTCATGGCCGCTTTTCATGCGCGGGCGAACGACGCAACACAAGCAAAACTCACGGGTGAACTCACTTCGCTCCCCGCCCGATCAGCACCACGGGAAGCGTCAACACCAGAATGCGAAAATCGAGCCACAAACTCCAATTGTCGATATATTCCAAATCTAAGCGGACCCAGTCGTTAAATTCCGTGACCTCATTCCGCCCACTAATTTGCCACAGACAGGTGAGGCCCGGTTTGACGCTCAAGCGCCTGCGGTGGGCCATATCTTCGAATTGCTCCACTTCATAAAGGGGAAGCGGGCGCGGACCGACCAAGCTCATGTCGCCCATCACCACATTCCAGAGCTGGGGCAATTCATCGATGCTGGTTTTTCTGAGCCATTTTCCCATTGGCGTGACTCGGGGATCGTCGGTGAGTTTGAAAACGGGGCCCCCCATTTCGTTTTTCGCAAGCAACTCTGCCCGGCGCTCTTCGGCATCGACATACATGGTGCGGAATTTCCACATCACAAACGGGTAACCGTGCTGGCCCCCTCGCTGTTGCTTGAAAAAAATCGGTCCCGGCGAATCCCGCCTAATCATGAACGCCACCACCAACAAGAGCGGTGAAAGCAGCAGGATTCCGAAGGCCGCTCCAAGGAAGTCGATGGCCCGTTTGGCCAGCAACGCCCATTCTGCTGCCGGTTTGGATGAAAATACCAACACCGGCCGCCCATCCAACGTCGCCCAAGTCGGGTGGGCGATCCGCGTGCGAATGAAATCCGCAAATAACCACGCCTCCACCCCCTCAATGTCGCACGCTTGAATCGCCTCCTCGATATTGTGCAAGTGCCCTCGACTCCCCACAAAGAGCACCCGGCTCACCGAATGCTCGTGCATCGCCCGCACCAATCCGGCGATCGGCTCCTGCTCGATGTCAAAACGCCCCCGAACATCAAACATCAACCGTTGCTCCGGACTAAACTCCGCCTCCAATTCCGCAATTTCCCGACCGGTCCCCGCCAGAATCACCCGCTCTTTTAATTGCCCTCGCTCCGCCCGCCTGTGGAGAATCGCAATCCAAAAGCGCTCAACCCCGAGCAACCCAACGATGCCGAATGGAACAAAAATGATCGGCACCGCCCGGCTTGGCAGTTCCAACCGGAGAAAGACCATGCAACAAGCGACAATACAACCGAGCCAAATCATCGTCTGCCCAATCTGCCCAAGGCTACGGCTGATCGGTTTTTCCAAGGCATAATCGTAGTAACCGTGCAGCTCCAAAATCAGCGGCGCAAAAGGCAGGAGGACAACAATCAACCACGCAAACTGTGAGAAATCCCCGATCCGCGTCAGGTCGCCCACCCCATTGAAACTAAACCGCAACGCGTGACCCAACCAGAGGGCCGCAATCAAAACAGCCGCGTCGAGCAACTGTCGCAACTGTAAGTTGATCTCGCTTTGGGGACCGGTCATGGATGAAGAGGTGTTGCCGACGAACAACCCGGCGACTTCTTTTCCTATCTCGCCTCCTCTCCTCTGTGCAATGTCGATTTCCCAACTCCTTACTGCCCCCCGCTCCGAAGGTCGCCCCCTGGTGGTCGGCACCATTCACCAATCGGAATCTCTCCAAGTGGCAGTTCGCCTGGCTCCCGGCGCGGTCGATCTTCTGGAATGGCGGCTTGATGCCCTCCACCCCCCGGCCTGCTCCGATCCCGCCCGCCATCTCCCTCCCGCCTTGCCAATCCCCATGCTTCTTACCATCCGGCATCCAGCCGAAGGTGGCCATCACGATTGGCCAACCGCCGCCCGCCGGATGGCTTACGAGGCCCTGTTGCCTTATGCCGCACTGATCGATGTCGAACTCCGCTCCTGGCATCTCCTGGCCGGGGTTCGGGCCATGGCCACAGAACGCGGTATCCCGGTTGTGGCGAGCTTTCACGACTTTCACGACACCCCTCCCCTCTCCTTGTTGCGGAAAAAAATCCGCCACGCCTTCTCCCAGGGGGCATCCCTCGTAAAAATCGCCAGCACCCTTCGGTCGCTCGGCGAGCTTGACCGTCTCGCCCGCCTGCTCATCGAGACCGACCGCCCCCTGGCAGTCATGGGGATGGGGCCACTCGGGCAAACCTCCCGACTGGTGCTCGCCGGGCTTGGCTCCCGCCTCAATTACGGCTATCTCGCATCGGCCCAAGTTCCCGGACAATGGGAGGCCGTTGTTTTCAAACAACGACTCCAAGAGATGGGATGCCTGGCGAGCGGACTTTTGTCGGCATAAATCATGAACCTTCCCGGTCTTCCTTGGGGCTGGCTCCTCCCGGCCGCCGCTGGCTTTGGGTATGCGGTCGGAGCCATTTTGATGAAAATCGGAATCGTCCGCGGGGCCGGTCCGTGGCGCACCGCCTTCCTTTCCAATCTGTTCTTAGCGGTGGGCATGCAAGTTTTTGCCATCCGACATGGCACGTTGCCCATCCCCTGGGATCAAATCCTCTGGCCCTTGCTGGCGGGGGCGAGCTTCTTTTTTGGCCAAATCACCACTTTTCTGGCCATTCAGAGCGGCCATATCTCCTTGGTCACCCCCCTCCTTGGCTCGAAGGTCTTGCTGATTGCCATCCTCAGTGCCCTCGTGCTCCGTCAACCCGTTCCAGGCAGCTGGTGGATCGGAGCGGTGCTGGCCTTGGTCGGGGTCGCCATTCTTGGCTACCAACCGACTCCCCGCGATAAGGCCCAGCGGCCAACCAACCAACTCCCCACGATTGCTTGGGGGCTGCTCAGCGCCTTGCTCTATTCCGCCACCGACCTCTTCGTGCAGGACGCAACCCGCGTGATGCCGCCCTCGGCTTATCTGTCGGTTATGTTCGCCTTCGTCGGCCTTCTCACATTCCTGATGATTCCCCTGTTCCGGTCCCCGCTGCGGGCCATTCCCAAAGCGGCCTGGCCTTGGGTAATCGGGGGCTCCGCACTCGTGGCGATGCAGGGGCTCCTGATGGCCGTCGCGCTCGCGTGGTTCATCAAGGCGGCCGAAGCCAACATCGTTTACAATTCCCGCGGGCTCTGGACGGTTCTCCTCTCCTTGATCCTCGCCCGGCGGCTGGGGCTCGGGGAACGCTTGCTGAATCGGACCGCCATGGTGCGACGCGCCTTCGGAGCTGTTCTCCTCCTGGCGGCCATCTGGGTGGTGGTGTAGCTTTTCCCTCCTAGCGTGCGTAATCTTCTTTGATATCCCTTCCGATGCCCGAAAACCCTGTCTCTCCTCCCGAACTGCTCGCCCTCCTGCCGCCCGCTTGTGCCGTGATGGTGTTGCCCGGTGGAGCCTTATTTCCTCATCAACGCACTCCGCTCAATCTCTTTGAACCCCGTTACCGCACCATGCTAGCGGACGCGCTAGCGGGGAATCGAATGTTCGCCATTGGCATGGCCAAGGATGGAGCGGGGGAAGAACCGGCTAATTTCGAGGCGTTCGGGGGGATCGGCCTGGTCCGGGCCTGCGTCCAGCAGGAGGATGGCACCAGTCAGTTGGTGCTCCAAGGCCTCTGCCGGGTGCGGTTTTATGGGGAAGTGGATGAACGTCCCTATCGTTGGAGCGCCATCGAACCGCTCCCTTCGCAAACCCAAGATCCAACCGCCGCCGAACACTGGCTCGTCCAGCTTCGCCGTTATGGTCGCCGTTTGGCCAAACGTCGCCCCGAGACCTTCCAACTGCTCGGGGAAATCTGCCGTGAAGACCTTGAACCCGGCTTACAAGCCGACCTGGCCTGTAGCGCACTGCCCTTAGCCCCGACCTCCGCACTCCGGCTGCTCGCCGAACCGGTGGCCGAACGTCGTCTCGAATGGCTAGCCCGCGCCACCGAAGCCATCCTGACTCAAACCGAGAACAACGAATTCCCACACGATCAAGAGTAGTGGCAAAAACCCCAACGGGGCGTCACAATCCGCGATGCCGCAATCCGTGATGCCGCAATCCCTCGCCCGCCTCCTCCTCCACCTCGTTTTCCACAGGAAGCATCGAGTCAATTGGTTTTCGCCAGCACATTGGCCAAATGCAAGGTTTGCAGTGGATCTTTCCGGCGTTTGAGCAAGCCGTCGATTTGCATCAGGCAACTGGTATCGTTGCTCACCAGGTAATCAGCCCGAGTTTCTAAAGCCGACGCACATTTCACTTCGGCCATGGCTGTTGAAATCGAGGCGTTTTTCACCGCAAACGTCCCGCCAAATCCGCAACACCCTTCGGCTTCCGCCATCTCTACCAATTCCAACCCGGCCACCGCCCGGAGCAATCGGCGCGGTTGCTCTTTCACCCGCAACTCCCGCAAACCGTGGCAGCCGTCGTGAAAGGTGACCTTCGCTTCAAAGCGGGCACCGACATCTGTGACCCCGAGTTTATCAACTAAAAACGAGGAGAACTCCCAGGTCTTCTCCGCGAGCGCCCGGGCAGAGGTGGCTTCATCGCTTCCTTGGAAGAGCTGTGGGTAAAATATTTTTAACATCGCCCCGCACGATCCCGAGCCGATCACCACCGCTTCTGATTCAGCGAGGATGTCGATGACCCGGCGGGCGATCGGTCGGGCCTCGTCCCAGTAACCAGAGTTAAAGCCCGGCTGACCGCAGCAGACAAGGCGTTCATCGAAGATCACCTCGTGCCCAAGCCGTTCGAGCACGGTCACCATATCCCAGGCGGTGCCGGGAAAACATTGGTCAGTATAACACGGGACGAATAAATGCAGGCGCATGGGATTGTCAGCGGGTGGGTCAGGCGTGGTGTTCCTGGAGCGACTTGACCGTGTAACCCTTCGTCCGCAGGGAACGAATCCCACGCAGACTGGCCCGGGCGGCGCTCAGGGTGGTCATGATCGGGATGCGATACGCGACTGCGGCACTCCGAATCCGGACCTCATCTTCCCGCGGATTTTTTCCACTCGGCGTGTTGATGATAAATTGGATCTCACCGTTTTTAATCAGGTCCAACACATGCGGACGTCCTTCCGCGATTTTCGCCAGGCGTCGGACCGGCAGGTTCTCCCGATCCAACGCTGTCGCTGTGCCGCTCGTCGCACAAAGTTGAAATCCGAGCCCCGCCAATTCGCGCACGATCGGGAGAAAGGCGGCTTTATCCTCATCTTTCACGCTCACAAATATCATGCCGCCGAGGGGCAACGGGGGTTGGGCTGACATTTGCGCTTTGGCATAGGCAATGCCCAAATCGTCATCGATCCCCATGACTTCGCCGGTCGATTTCATCTCCGGCCCCAGCGCGATGTCGATGCCGGGAAACCGAATGAAGGGGAAGACCGCCTCTTTCACGCTGTAATGCGGCGGG
>CAZSPO010000067.1:0-12094 GCA_964608775.1 uncultured Chthoniobacterales bacterium
GCGTCACCAACGGGCTCTGGAGTTCTGGATTCGTGCCCTCACCCGACAGCCGCCGGAGGATGGTCCGCGACGCGTCTTGGAACTTGGTCTTTACCAACTCCTGATCCTCGGCACCCCCGCGCACGCGGCCATTTTTGAAACGGTGAACCTCGCCCCGGCCCGAAAGCGCGGCTTTATCAACGGCGTGCTCCGCCAAGCGGTCCGGACCCGGGAGAGTCTCTTGGGCGAGTTGGCCGCACAACCACCCGCGATTCGACTGTCGCACCCTGATTTTCTTGCCGCCCGCTGGACCGCGCAGTTCGGCTCCGAAGCCGCCGTCGCCCTCATGGAGTGGAACAACCGGCCAGCCCCGCTCCTGATTCGGGTGCGACCCCAGGCAGGGGATGCGGCATGCTATGCGGCGGGTCAGAGCGGATGGCAGGCGACCCCTCATCCGGCGATGTTTGAGGCTCCCACCCTTCCGGAATCCCTGCTGGCAGGGGCGGATCTTTATGTGCAAGACCGGAGCACCCTGGCGGTTTGCGAAGCGCTCGACCCGCGCCCCGGCGACCGAGTGCTCGACGCCTGTGCCGCACCCGGTGGCAAAGCCATCTTTCTTGCCGATCTCGCCGGGGGCGGAGCGGAGATTGTCGCCACCGATTCGTCGCCAACCCGTTTGGAACGGCTGCGGGAAAATCTGGGGCGGCTCACCCCGAGTGGGGTCACCCTCCGGCAGGTGAATTGGGAAGCCGAGCCACCGGATGGGCTGGGGTGGTTCGACAAAATTCTCGTGGACGCCCCGTGCAGCAACAGCGGGGTGCTGCGACGCCGGGTCGATGTGCGGTGGCGATTGCAGCCGGGCGATTTTCCGCGTTGGGCGGCGAAACAAGCGGGGCTTCTCGACGCGACGTTGCCCTTTTTGAAGCGGGACGGGCAGCTCGCTTATTCCACTTGCAGCATCGATCCGGAGGAGAACGAGGAAGTCGCTGACTCGTTTCTGCATCGGCACCCGGCGTTCGTGCTGCATTCACAGCGGACATTGCGCCCCGATCTTGATGGTTGCGATGGGGCCTTTTACGCGATTTTCGTGCGGCGCACCGACTGAATCGAGGGGATTTATCCGGGTTAGAGGACGGCGTGGCCGTTTTCGGTGGGCAATTCCGGCTCGGTCACCAACCAACGTTGACCGCGCAGGGCGTCGAGGGCGGCGGCGGTTTCGGCCAATTTTTTGCTGCCCCCTTCTCCGCGGCCCAATTCGCGGCCATCCCATTGGACGATGGAGACGAATTGTTTGGCATGCTCCGGACCGCTTTCCGAAATGATAAAATAATTTGGGCTCCGGGGGGAGATGGCCTGGAGCGTTTCTTGGAGCGTCCCTTTCGGATTGATTTCTAAAGATTGTTCGTGAACCCGCTCGAAGCCGTCATGGGTGAGGCGATGGATGCAGCCCCGGGCGGTTTCGAGGTCGCTATCGAGGTAGACCGCTCCGACCAGGGCTTCGAACGCGTCGGCCAAGGCGCTCGGGCGTTCGCGTCCCCCGCTGGCTTCTTCCCCTTTGCCCATCATGAGAAATCGCCCCAGCTCCAACATTTCCGCGCAACGGTGCAGGGCCTCTTTCGAGACCATGCGCGCTCGCATTTTTGTCAATGTCCCTTCGGCTTTATTCGGGTGTTCCTTGAAAAGCCGCTCGGTAATCACGAGTTGCAGGATGGCATCGCCGAGGAATTCAAGCCGTTGGTTATCGAAATGAAATTGCTGGGTCTCGTGGCCCAGGCTCGGATGAGTCAGGGCTTCGGCGAGCAGCAGGGAGTTTCGGAATTTATATCCGATCCGTTCTTCGAGGGGGGACATGGAAAATCAGCTTTCCCGTCAGCGGCTCGGGCTGCGACGGGCAAACAAAGTTGGCACGTCGAACGGGTGCATTCAAGCCACAGCCGCCAGGGCGGCGGGGCGGTCGGCATAGACCGGGATCAGCGAATTGAACCCGGCGATTTCAATGATTTCCTTCAATTGCGGCTGAAGAGAGCAAAGGGCGATGGTGCCGGCGAGGGTGCGCATTTTTTTCGTGGCGGCCAGCAGGGCGCGCAAGCCGGCGCTGCTCAGGTATTCGAGTTGAGTCGCATCGATCAGCAGCTTTTTGGCTCCACCGTCAATGGCCTGGAGGACGAACGATTCGAACTCCCCTGAGGTATGGGCATCCAACCGACCTTGCGGCAGGAGGATGAGGATTCCGTCTTGAGATTCTTGGGCGATTTGCATGGGGGAGGTTTTAACGGAGAGCGGCGACCATTGTCAGCAGATTCCTGGAGTCGTTCCGGCTATAATGAAGCTCGGCCATCATGCTCTTGACCATGTGAATGCCGAGTCCGCCAATGGGACGGTCAGCGAGGTCCTGGTTGACATCGACGGGGGCGGTGGCGGTGGGATCGAAGGGGACCCCTTCGTCTTCGACTTCGATCAGCAGTCGGGGCGGGTCGAGCGCAAGACGGACGGTGATTTCTCCTTCGGTCCCGGTGGGGTAACCGTATTTGATGACGTTCGTCACGATTTCCTCCACGCAAACCTCCAGGGCAAAGCGTTTGTCGGACGGAATGGCGTGGGCGTCGGCAAATTGGGCACAGAACTCGAAAACGCGGGCTAGAGCGGCGAGTTCGTTGCCAATGGTGATCGCAGCGGAGGGGCTCATGCGCAGGAGGAGGGAAGCGGTCGGACCGCGAACTTGAAGCAAAGCGGAAGAGCCGACGGGCGGGCAAGCGTGATTCGCAAAAAAAACCTCCCCCCGGCACGCCGGGGGGAGGTTTGGGAAATTTCGCAAAGATTTTAGTCTTCTAGCGGCTGACCCGTGAGTGGGTCGCTGAACAAGGTGGTCAAATCAGTTTGCACACTGCTGCGGTAGCCGATGACGGTAAAATTGGTGCGGGAAATCGGGGTGGAAACGATGCGGAACTCTCCCGTAACGGGATTTACACCGGGCCCTACATCGACAAGCGTGAAAACGCCGGTGCCAGTAAAGGGCATCCCCGGCGCATTGACTTGAGCATAAGCGTTAAATCCGCCGGTGCCGGCTGGGGAATTGAGCGATTCCCCCTCAACCGAAACGAATCCAGTATCGGGATCAACTTCCACCGACAAATCGGCAAACACTTCGATATCGCCATTCAACAGCTGAGCATAAAACACATCACTCAAAACGGCCGTAACCGATCCGGTCAACGTGTTCACATCCGCCGTGACCACCCCGAACGACCCGATTCCCCGATTAAAAACGGAATACCGACCCGCCGACCCAAACTGGCGTGAAACCTGAAAAGTCGCGACGCCGATAAAGTTCCGTCCATTCATACTGGCCTGATAGGTGCCGTCCGAACCGGACTCCAAGGCGCTGCCTGCACTGAACGGGCCGCCGGAGATTGCCATCGCGGGATTTGGACTGGTCACGACCAGCATCAAGATGGTGCCGAGCACCGCCATTAGGGGATTGGGAGAATGCATATTCGCTGTAAATATGCTTTTCGCCTCTTTGGCAAGAGAAATTTGCTGACATTTCACATGAATCCAACTAGGAGGCATGTTAACCATTCGTCGCTTTGCGTCTCTCCTCCCCCGCTTTTACCCTCATCGAATTGGTGGTCGTCGTCGTGCTGGTTGGCATTCTCGCTGTCCTGACGGTTCCCGTCGCGCAATACGCTCGGAAGAAGGGGGAACTCGCCGTCTGCTCAAATAACCTGCGCAACCTCCACGGCATCCTGGGAGCCTATGTGCAAGACCAGGGGCATTGGCCTCAGCCGCCCGAGGAGCTCAATCAGGATGCCGCTAAATATGGCGTCTGGTGGATCAAACAGACCGAGCCCTATGGAGCGACGCCGGAAGTCTGGACCTGTCCGACCCTCCGCCGTGAGCTTAGCAAGACGGAGTTCAGCAATGAATCTGAACGCCCCGCCATTCACTACGCCCCGACCCAGTTCGACGATCTGGCGTTGACCCCTTACAAATGGGAAACCCAACCGTGGTTGATGGAGATTTCCGATGCGCACGGGGGCGGCAACCTGATCCTCTTCCCCGATGGCAGCGTGCAAGGGATGCAGGACGCCATGCGCCGAATCATGCGCCCCCGGGAAGAGTGACCCCTCTCCCCCGCTGCCGTTGTGAGACGTAACCGCCTGAACGACAAATCCCTGCGCGAAAAAATCAAGCAAACACGCCGGGTTTTATGAAACGGGGGGGGTGAGACCGGAAGGCCTGAAAGGAAACTCATCCCGATCGCAGCTGAACGCGTATCAGAGGCATGCCTACCTTCCCTGAATCCGTCCTCATCACCGGTGCCACCAGCGGGATCGGGTGCGCCGTGGCCCGTCGCTTGGCCGCTCGTGGCACCCGCCTGTTTGTCACGGGCCGTTCTTCTGAAAAACTCGAAACCCTCACGCGCGAAATTGCGGTAACGGGTCAGCAAGTCGCCGAATTGACCGCGCCACATGTCGCCGAGGAGTTGATCGCCGCCGCCGCAGAGGCCCTGGATGGCATCGATGCCGTCGTCCACGCCGCCGGAGTCGGGTTGATCAAGCCCGTCTTGGAGACCTCCGATGCTGAATTCTCCCGCGTGCTCAATATTAATACCCGCGCCACCTTCCTCCTCGCTCGCGAAGCTGCCCGGCATATGGTTCCCCGCAAAAAAGGTCGCTTCATCACTCTCCCAGGTATTCTCGGTCGGGCGGTGATGAAAAATGCGGCGGCTTACATCGCCAGCAAATATGCGGTCACCGGGATGCTCAAGGCCATGGGTCTGGAATTTCAAAGGAGCGGCATCCAATTTTCCCTGCTCCACCTCGGTGGTGTGGACAGCCCTTTTTGGGATGATCTCGGCATGCCGGTGCAACGGGAAAAGATGATTCCTTGCGAAACGGCAGCGGACGCGGTCTTGCAGGCACTCGATTTGCCGTCCCATCTGGTTTTAGGCGAATTGACCCTTCAGCCGGAGAGCCATCAGTTGTGAAACGGTCCGCCGAGGTCGGGGTGATCGGTGCGGGCATCGCCGGGCTTCAGTGCGCTCGCCAACTAACCGCAGCCGGGGCCGATGTGGTGGTGTTGGAAAAAAGTCGGCGACTTGGTGGCCGTTGCGCCACTCGGCATTGGGAGGGAGCCCCGATCGATCATGGTGCCCAATATTTTACAGCGGCCGATCCGGTGTTCGCCCGGGAGGTGAGTCGTTGGTTGGCGGTCGGGGTGGCAGCGGTTTGGACGCGGCAGTTGCATCGTATGGCAGAAGGTCGGTTGGAGCCCGATCTCCGTCGAGGCCTTCGCGATCATTACATTTGCCCCGCCGGCATGTCCGCGCTTGGCAGTTGGCTGGGTGACGGCGTGCGGGTGGAGCGCGAGACCCGCGTCGAGCGAGTGGTTGCCGATGCGGACGGCTGGAGAATCGATGTTGAGGCGCAATCAGAACCGTGGAGGGTGAAGCGGCTCGTCGCCACCGCGCCGATGCCGCAGTTGCTCAGCTGGTTCGATCCGCAGGAAGCGGAGGCCGACTGGAGAAAAGGCCTGCTGACGGTGGGGTCAAAAATTGAAATGGGACCCTGCCTCGCCCTGTTGGTGGATGCCCCGACCTCGCGTTGTGAGTGGAAAGGGGTGCATCTAGAGGATGAGACGCTGGCCTGGATGGCTCTGGACTCCAGCAAGCATCCCGAGAGACCCCCCGGCAGGTTTGTCCTGCATGCCACGCCGACGTTCAGCGCCCGCTGGCAGGACGCCGACCCCGAGGAAGCGGGGAGAAGACTCCTCGCTCGGGCACAGTTTCTCACCGGAGAAATGCTCGCCCGGCCCCGGGCAACCCGGCTCCATCGATGGCGTTATGCCCGGGTCTTGCGGGCGCATCCTATTGGGGCTTGCGAAGTGGAGGGAGCGCCCCATCCCTTCGTGCTAGCCGGGGATGCTTTTCATGGCGGCCGGGTGGGCGGGGCCTGGCTCTCCGGCCTAGCAGCCGCGCAAGTGTTGCGAGGGAAAACCGGTCCGCCGCTTACTCCCACCGCACCCGTCGGGCACCCGCCAGCGCCAACACCAACCCCGCCACGACTTGGATGAGGAGAAACCAGACGCAAACCAAGAGGCCGGACAACTCGGTTTGCGTCACGGTGGTAACCATTTCAAAAAACCGGGTTTCGCGCATGCTTTGCAATACCCCTGACCATCCCCAGTAAGCCGCGATAAATGGCCTGGAAATTTGATCGATCGGTGACGGCAACGCGAGCACAGCCCCGGAGAGCGGGAGTTGAAAACCGACGAAATAAATCGCCAATAACGACGCCCGCTCGGCCGTGGCGCTGTTCGCGGAAATCCCAAGCGCGAGCATGGTCACGGCCAAATTCACCAGCAGCAAAATAAGGAATCGCTGTTGAATATCTCCCTCAAACCGGCAGGCATACTGGACGACCAAAGTCATCGCCACCGCCTGAATCATGGCCAACAACCCGGTGAAAACCGCCTTGCTCAAGACGTATGCACCCGGGCTGAGACCGGCCAATTTTTCTTTCTCAAAAATCGCCCGCTCCGAGGCGATTTCGCGCGCCCCGTTATTCGCTCCCATCAGGGCGAGCAAAATCACTTGGAACATCACGAGCCCTGAGACTACCCCCCCGACCTGCGTTGCGGTCTGCATCAATGCCGCGTTTTCTTTCAAGGTTTCAAAGGCTCCCGCTAGCTCCATCGAGGCATTGCGCACCTGCGGTAAACCGTCCAGGGCAAAAATCGCGACGAGCAGGGGGAACCCGATTAACATCGCCAATTGAATGAGCATCTGGCCTCGGTCCCGCAAAAAAATGGTCAACCGCCGGGCCAACAAGATCCCGGTCTGCTCCAGCACCCCCGGCCCTTGTCCCCACGGGCGGTCTTCGTCATCTTCCGGGGGCGGACGCGTCGGTGCCGTGGAATCGGTCGGTGCCGTGGAATCGGTGATCCGGGCGGTTTCATCCGGCTTTGTCTCCGCTCCGCGGGGTGCAAATCGATCGTCGCCACCCGGCTGATCGGGCTGATCTGGGTCATCCCGCCGGTCTTCTTCCTTCGACATCGGGGCGCGGGGATCAAAAGCGAAGGCGGGATTCCGGGCGGCGGCTCGGCGATAATAGCTTTCACCATGCTTCGCCCACGACCGACTCCAATCTTCGGGCGTCCGGGTTTCCAGCTGTTGATAGAGATCGGCATGATGCTCGATCTGGAAGTAGTAACGCAAATGGGCCGGCATCCCGTGGAAAGCCACCCGACCCCCAGTCAGCACGAGCACGGAATCGTATTGGTCGAGGTTTTCGAGACTGTGGGTGACATTTAAAATCACGCGTCTCCCTGCGTGAGCCAGCCCGCCGAGAAGACCGAGCATTTCCGCCTCCGCTTTCGGATCCAGGCCGCTCGTCAACTCGTCGCAAAGCAAAAGGGCGGGTTCACTGGTCAGCTCCATCGCGAGAGCCAGCCTTCGGCGTTGCCCTCCCGAAAGCAGCGCCACTCGCTGATCCTCCAATTCCGTCAACCCCGTGTCTGCCAGGACCATCCCGGTGAATTCCTGCACCTCATGCCGCCGGAGCCCGCCGCGCCGAAGTCTTAGCGCATTCTCCACATTTTCCCCCACGGTCAGTTCCCCGTAAGCGATGCTGAATTGCGGCACATACCCGCATTCTCCCGGGGCGAATTCTTCGTGCGCTTCGTGATCGCACAGATCGCGCCCCCGCCAATACAGATGCCCGTGATCGATCGGGGTGACCCCTGCGATCGCTTTCAATAAGGTGCTCTTCCCGCACCCCGACGGCCCAAGGACAGCGCAAAGATGATTCCAACCGGTGCGGAATCCGATGTCTTGGAGCAACACAGTGCCGTGATGATCGGCGTGGACGGCGATTTGATGAAGTTCGAGCACGGGAAAGGAGGGGGATCTCGCTGGGCTTTCCAATCCGCCCAGACTTGTCTTAACTTCACCACACAAATGGTCCGCGCGTCCCGTACAAAATCTTCCCCCCTTTGGTTGAAGCTCCTCCTCGGCTCCGGGCTAGCACTCGGTGCCCTCGGTCTGCTGGTCGCTCTCCTTTTACCAGGTTGGCTGCAAACCTACTTGGCCTCGGAAAACTTTCGGCAAGAGGCCGCCGCCCGGCTCGGCAATCAGCTCGGTGCACAGGTGACACTCGGCCCCATCCGCCGAGCCGACGACACCCTCTTCTCCCCTGACATCCGGATCACCCCCGCCCCCGGTGCCGCTTATCGGTCGGTGCTCCTTCAAGAAGTCCGGCTCCGCATCGATCCCCCCGCATTCGGACGTTGGCACTGGACCATCTCCCATGCCGAAGCCGCCGTCCTCACCCTCGACGCCCTCGGCTCCCGCCAAACCACCCCTCCTCCCCCGCCCACAACGGCTTCTCCCTCAGCCGCCGTCCCCCCATTCTGGCTCGCCTGGCTCCCCTCTGAAGTCCGCCTCGAACCCGCTCGTATCCGAGATTTTACCATCCGTTGGGGGGCTGACGAAACCTCCGGCGGCGTGCTCGAACGCACCACGGTCCAAGCCTCCTTTCACCCCGATCGCATCGATCTTTCCGGAACCGGCGGCCGATTGCGCCAACCCGGAGCCCCCCCGGCCGATGTTCGTCGGGTCGAAGCCCGCCTCGCTGACGGTCGGCTTTTTATCACCGACGCCGAGCTCTCCCTCGACACCGGCCGGATTCGGGTGGAAGGCGAAGTCCAGTTCCAACCCGTAACCGAACTCGACTTTCGCCTGCAATTCGACGGGATCGATCTCTCCCAACTCCTCACCCCTACCTGGCAGGCACGGCTCACCGGTCGAATCGCCGGGCAGGCCACTCTCGTCGGCTCCCTCGAGCAAAATCTCCATCTCAATGGCCACGCGGAAACCGAAGATCTCGTCATCACAGCCCTGCCTGTGCTCGACCGGCTCGCGCTCTTTACCTCCCTTGGGGAATTTCGCCGACTCCCGGTCCAACGCGCTTCCGCTGACTTTCTTTGGGCTCCCGGTCGGCTCTCCCTTCAGAATTTCCATCTCGAAGCCGAGGGGCTCTTCCGGGTGCAGGGCACGCTTGAAGTGGTCGGCGATAACCTCTCGGGCTCTCTCCAAGCCGGGCTCACCAGCCGCAGCTTGCAATGGATACCCGGGGCTCGGGAAAAAGTGTTCACCGGCATCGACGGCATCTATCTGACAACTCCCGTGGCGGTTAGTGGCACCCGGCAAGAACCCCGCGAAGATCTGACCCCCCGACTTGTCCGCGGCGCTGCTGGAAGCGCGATCGAACAAGCAGGCGAAGTGACGGAGCAACTGGAGCAATTACCCGGCAAAACCATCGACCGCTTATTCGACCTCCTAAATCCGTAACGTCACCCCATAACGGCATTCCATCATTGATGAATACAAATTCCGCATTGACGAATCATCTGGATGTCGTCGCTTCTTTCCATGCCCGCTTCGCATGCTGTCCAATCGCTCGAACGCGCCTGTGACCTCCTCGAAATCGTCGTGGACGCCCCGGATGGGGTCTCCCTCCAAACCCTCGGCGAGCGGGCCGCCCTGAAAACCACCACCGCGTTTAACCTCGCCCGCACGCTCGTTCGCCGAGTCTTTTGTGAAACGGAGAGCGGCGAGAGAATCACCCGCACCTTAACGCCAGACGACCCCGATCCCACCGTCGAAACCTACCCGGCCACAACAGACGGCGCTTGGGTAGTCGTAGAAGTCTGACTCCCCCCGATTTCATAAAACCCGTCGTCTTTGCTTGATCTTTTTGCGCGGAGTTTTGTCGTTCAGACGATGACGGATTACAATGGATACGCCCGCCCGCACTTCGCGTTCGTCACAAAAATCTGCGGCGCAACCCCCTCTCTGTTTTTACGAAACAGGCGGGTAAATTAGGTGAAGTCGGCCTGATGGGGCACACACGCCGGACATTCTCCGAAAATAACGACTTCGTGATTGGTCATCCGGCTCCCCTCCGGAAGCAGCCTCTTTAGGCCGCTGACACAGCCTTGTAGGGGCAGAAGCTGGCGGCAGCTTTCGCAAACAAAAAAGTGGTGATGTTTGTCTGAAACAATCTCGTAGTGCGGGGCGAGCCCAGGCAGTTCCACTTTCGTGATTTCGCCCGTTGCCATCGCCTGTTTGAGGGAGCGGAATACAGTCGCCGCTCCGATGCCGGGACAGTGCGACTTCGCTCTTTCGAGCGTCGCTTGGGCCGTGAGCGGCTTGCCTTCTTCGACGAGCACTCGAAGAACGGCCTCACGCTGGCGGGTTTGGTAGCTCATGGCGGAAAATAAGGCATTGACAATTGGGAGTCAATTCTCAACTTTTGAGAATCGACTCTCAACGAGATGGCTTTCTTCAGTGAGACTTTGGCCCATTCGGTCGTGACAGGAATCGCCCTCGGTTTTCTTATTGATGAGCGCTTGGGAGGAAATTTGGACCCGATGATTGTGCTCTTTGTTTTTACAATGGTGCTCAGCCTCGTTATGGCAAAGCTGAGCCGCAACGGGGTGCCTCGTTCGGATACGGTGATTGCCTTCACATTTGCCGGGAGCGTCGCCTTTGGCGTTCTTCTCATCTTCTCCTGGTGGCCTACATCTGGAAAAGCCTCAGCCAAATCTCCCAATCACCTCACCCAACACACCAAAACTAACAACCAAGCTTTATGAAACAAATCACTAATAAACTGATCGTCGGCTTGACAGCCATTTCCATGACTTGCGGGCCTCTCTTGGCAGAAGAGGAAATCGTCGGACAGGTCATGGATACCGACACCAAAGACTGGTGGGGCGGAGACGGGATCACCGGTGATTGGTTCGGAAGCCGCACCGCACTTTCTGATCGTGGTGTGGAGCTTTTCGGCTCTTATACGGTCGATGTTTTTGGCAATACGACCGGGGGTCTGAAAACCGGCACGGTCTATGCAGGGTCGCTGCAATTCGGGGCCGATTTCGATCTGGAAAAACTGGTTGGCTGGCAGGGCGGAAGTGTGAGCACGACCTGGCTCTGGATCAGTGGTAACGATGCTTCCGAGGAGCTGGTGGGTAATTTCCTTACCATTTCAAATATTGCCGGGTTTGAAACCGTGCGGATGTTTGAGTTTTGGTTCCAGCAGAATCTCTTCGACGATGTGGTCTCCCTCCGTGTGGGGCAATTAGCAGCGGACTCCGAGTTCATCATCTCGGACTACGCCGGGCTCTTCATTAATGGCACGTTCGGTTGGCCAGCCTTCACTTTCATGAATATCCCCTCGGGCGGGCCTGGCTACCCGATGGGCACACTCGGGGCGCGTCTGGCGTTGGAGCCGGTTGAATGGTTTACCTTCATGACAGCCGCCTTTCAGGGCGACGTTTTTGATCAAGATGTTAATCGTCGTGGATTCCGCTACCGTTTGGATGCGGAGACCGGCTTTACGGTCATGAACGAAGCCCAATTTCGTTGGAATCATAAAGACGAAGAACCCGGCTTGCCCGGGACTTTCAAATCGGGCCTATGGATCCAGAGCGGAACCGCTGCCAATCCTTTGGTGAATTCGACCACGTCGGATAATCTCGGGGCCTATTGGATACTGGATCAAATGCTCTACCGTGAGCCTGCGTCGCCCGTGGAAGCTCCGGTCTATGGCAAAGGGGCGACGAATGGTAGAACCGGCAAACAGGTGGCACCATCAGCCTCGGAAAAATCCGACCAGGGGCTTGGCTTCTTCACGCGTCTGGCTGTCACGCCTCAGGATCGGAATTTTGTCAGTTTCTACTTCGATACCGGGCTTACCTACCAAGGACTCCTTCCCACTCGCGATGATGACACCCTCGGCATTGCCTTCGGCTATGCCCGGATCAGCAATGGAGCTCAGGCCGGGTTGCAAAATGATGGTTCCACTCCTCTCAGCGCGGAAATGGTCCTGGAGGCCACGTATCAGGTGCAGGTCAATAATTGGTTCGTGGTGCAACCGGATTTACAGTTTATCATCAATCCCAACGCTACAAGCGATTTGGGCAACGCCCTCCTTCTTGGCCTTCGGGGTGAGGTGACTTTCTGATTTCCCTTCCCGGGCCCTCTCTTAGTGGGAGGAACTCCATGTTTACCTGACTGGGAATATAGCTAATCTGATCAAAGCCATTGTAT
>CAZSPO010000068.1:0-1401 GCA_964608775.1 uncultured Chthoniobacterales bacterium
CGAATGCCCGTTCCCCGCACCCCTGTCCCCTCCGCGCCGCTCTCAACACGCCTGGAGGTCGCGTTCCCCCTCTCTCCACACTTTTCGCAACTTTCGGAAATGCGCCCTATTTGCCATTCGGCATAAAAGTTCGCTTGCATTTCGTCGAATTCTGCGGATGATTCGCGGCTCTTATGGCAAAGACTTCTTGGATCGCACGCAACGAGCGCAAACGCCGCACGGCACAGAAATATGCTGCGTTGCGGGCAGAACTCAAAGCGAAGGGTGACTACATGGGGCTCGCGAGCCTCCCACGGGATGCGAGCATGACACGGGTGGTGAATCGCTGTGAGGCGACCGGACGCCGTCGGGCTTTCATGCGCCGCTTTCACCTCTCCCGACTCACCTTCCGCGAGTTGGCTTCCGCCGGCATGTTGCCCGGTGTCACCAAATCGAGTTGGTAATCGAGTGGGGAATCGAGTGGGGAATTAAGCCTGTCGAAGAGCCCGTAAGGCAGCCCGAGCGAGAGCCCGAATCGGAACGTGTTAAGGAGCGGAGCTGTTAATCGAGTGGGGAGAAGATCCGTTCATTTGTTGTCACGGAGCCCCTTGGAATTCTTGGGTGCCCAGCCTTTTCATCTCCCTTTGCTGCCGTGCGGTTGCTAAATTTTGGGATCGCAGATAAGGCTGACGACCGCAATGCCTTTCTACGAATACGAGCTGGTCGAGGGTGAATGCCAAATTTGTGGCGGTTGTTTTGAATTGAACCGCCCCATCTCCCGGCCCGAACTTGATCAATGCCCGCTTTGCCGCAAACCGGTGCGGAAGGTGATCTCCCGCATCAACACCCCGAAAATCACCAAACCGCTTTCCCTCACCGACGCCAAAAAAGCCGGGTTCACCGTGCTCGAACGTCGAGACAAAGGCACTTATGAAAAACTCTAACCGTTCCCCTTCGAACTCCGCAAGGCGTCGGCTCCGCTGAAACCGGGGCAGCCCTCCTCCCAGAAAATTGGGGTCCAATGGTAAAATGGGGATCCCGCAAACATGAATCTACTCTCCACGACGTTATACCTCGCGATGGCCGAGGGTGAACTTTCCACCGAATGGGATTCGGTCGGCCTGATTCTTCTCAAGCTCGCCGCCATCTTTTTCCTCGTCCTGCTCAACGGCTTCTTCGTCGCTTCCGAATTTGCCATCGTCAAAGTCCGGGGCAGCCAACTCGACGAACTGGTTGATCAAGGGAACCGCCGCGCTGTCATCGCGCGCCGCGTCACCGCCCATCTTGACGCGTATCTTTCCGCCACGCAACTCGGTATCACCCTGGCGAGCCTGGGCCTCGGCTTTCTCGGGGAACCGTTCCTCGCCCAGATGATCAATCCCCTCCTCTACAGCGTGGGGATTCAATCGCCGGAAATCGCCC
>CAZSPO010000068.1:1411-11208 GCA_964608775.1 uncultured Chthoniobacterales bacterium
ATCGTCACCTTCCTCCATATTGTTTTAGGAGAATTGACCCCGAAATCGGTGGCCATCCGTCGGCCTGTCGAGACCTCCCTCTGGATTTGCGCTCCGCTTAGTTTGTTTCACTTCCTTCTCCGACCGGCTATTTGGTTTCTAAACGGCTCGGCTAATCTGCTTCTCAAGCATGCCATGAAGATCGATCCGGTGGCTGAAATCGATCTCGCCCATTCCGAGGAGGAACTCCGCCAAATCCTTTCCAACGGCCAGGGGAGCGAAGTGAGTGAGCTCGGCAAAGAACTTCTCATCAACGCTCTCGATCTCCGCCGACGGGTCGTGCGCGATATCATGACGCCTCGGGGCGACGTGATTTATCTCGATATCGAAGATTCCATTGAGGAGAACCTCGAGTTGGCCAGGACCTCTATGCACACACGATTCCCCCTTTGCCAGGGGCATTTCGACAACACGATCGGGCTGGTGCACATCAAGGATTTGTTCAGCCTGGCAGCCTCGGAACAGCCGGATCTGCTCGGAGTCAAACGGGAACTCCTCCCCGTCCCCGAAATGATGCCCCTGGAAAAATTGCTGACCTTTTTCCTCGGCAAAGGCATCCATCTCGCCGTGGTCGTGGATGAATATGGCGGCACCGTCGGCGTTGTCACCCTCGATGATGTCCTGGGCGAGTTGGTCGGTGAAATTCAAGACGAATTCGACACCAAAGAAGAGCGTGTCCGCAAAATTAATGAGGATGAATTTATCGTCGAAGGCGCTTTCGGGCTCTACGAACTGAACGATCTCGCTGATCTCGATCTCGAAAGCAGCGAAGTCAGCACCGTGGGCGGGTTTATCACCCATCGATTCGGCCATTTGCCCAAGCCCGGCGAATCCCTTCGCATCGAGGACTTTATCGTCACGGTCACCCAAGCCGATGATCGGCGTGTGCAGGAATTGCATTTCAAACGGGAACCATTGTCGGAACCAGAAGCGTCCGAACAGGACGAAAAACTGTAAGCCCAACTCCGGCTGAACCCGCCGGATTCAAGCGGTTTTACGGTTGCGCTCCCCCCCGCATTTCCCCTAACTCGAAAAGAAACGCCTCCTCGCACACCTATGAAACCTCCCGTCCACATCGCCGTCACCGGTGCAGCCGGTCAAATCGGTTACTCCCTGCTCTTCCGAATCGCTTCCGGCTCCATGTTCGGACCCGATCAACCCGTCGTCTTGCACCTGATCGAAATCCCCCCTGCCCTTCCCGCGCTCGAAGGGGTCGTCATGGAACTCGATGACTGCGCCTTTCCTCTCCTGCGCGGCATTGTGCCGACCAGCGACCTGGCGGAAGGGTTTCATGGCGTGAATTGGGCGCTTCTCGTGGGGAGTGTTCCCCGCAAACAAGGAATGGAGCGCAAAGAGTTACTCGGCATCAATGGCAAAATTTTCGTCGAACAAGGTCGCCAAATTCAATCGAACGCCGCCCCCGATATCCGCACCCTCGTTGTCGGCAACCCTTGTAATACCAACTGCTGGATTGCCCGCAAAAGCGCCCCGGAAATTCCCGATGACCGCTGGTTTGCTATGACGCGGCTCGACGAAAACCGCGCCAAATCCCAGCTGGCAGCCAAAGCCGGGCTCTCGCACACCACGGTCACGAACATGACGATTTGGGGCAACCATTCGGCCACGCAGTATCCCGATTTCGTTCACGCCAAAATTGACGGCAAACCGGCCACCGAACAGATTCACGATGAGGCTTGGTTGAAGGAGACTTTTATTCAGACGGTGCAACAGCGGGGGGCTGCGATCATTAAAGCGCGCGGGGTCTCCTCCGCCGCCAGTGCGGCCAACGCCGTGGTCGATACCGTCCGCAGCCTCACCACCTCTTCGCCAGTCGGCGATTGGAACAGTGTCGCCGTGGTTTCGGATGGAGCATATGGGGTGGAAAAGGGGATCATCGCCTCGTTCCCTATCACCTCGGACGGCCAAAGTTGGTCCGTCGTGCCGGGGCTTGAAATCGATCCGTTCAGTCGGTCAAAAATCGATGCCAGCATCGCCGAACTTTTGGAAGAACAAACCTTGACTCAGGATTTGCTCAGCTGAGGCACTCGACCGCTTTACCTGGTTTTTCCTATGCTCCCGATCGTTGCGTTCGCCGTGATTGCCATCGCCGCAATCGCGCTTTTGGTTAGCACGATCTGGTTCTACTACGAGGCGTTCAAGGTGCATGTCGGCTGGGGGTTTGCCTGTCTGTTTGTGCCGTTTGCTGCCCTGGTTTTCCTATTCATGCACTGGCGCGAGGCGCTCAAACCTTTCGTCGCCAGCTTGCTCGCAACCCTGATGCTAGGAGGCGGGATTTCCGTGGCGCTTTCGCAGAGCGGCATCGATTGGCAGGAATTCTTACCCGAAAATCTCTCCGCCATGGTGCCGATCGGAGAGAAGGAAAGGCGCACCTTGCGGGATGAATTGAAAAACATGCAGACGGAGGAACATGCGGCCGAAACCCCACCCGTTGAAGCGACCGTTGAAACGACTGAAGAAGCTGATGCGGCGGCGACTCCGCCGATCAAAGCCGGATCCGAAGCGGCTGCGGTCCAAGCCGAGATCGATCGGTTGCAGGCCCAACTGGTTGCGCAATACGAATCGTTAAAGGCGCAAAAAGCTGCTCTCGACGAGCAAGACCCGCAAGCGGTCCGAACCTTCAACGAGGCCGTTCGCGCTTACGAAGCTGACCTGAAGCAAAAGCAGCAACTTGAACAGCAACTCAAGGCCCTTGAATAAGGGACCTCAGGCTGTGGGGCGAGTTAGACCGGGACGCTGCCCCGGTTTGCGCTGGTCGACGGCTAATTGTTGTTCGGTATAACGGGCCAACCGAACGAAGGGCAAGCCGATCAATAGGTAAATGGCGGCGACCAACAGCCCGGTTCCAAAGTAATCGAACGTTTGGGTGGCGATCCGGTTGTAAGCCCCCGTCAGGTCGATGAGGGTGACCATAGAAACCAAAGAAGAGTCTTTTAAGAGCGAGATGAAATCATTCGTCACCGGAGGAAGCACCAACCGGAACGACTGCGGGATCACCACATGCTGCAACCCTTGGGAATGGGTCATTCCCAGGGCGCGCGCGGCCTCCATTTGGCCGCGGGGAATGGCCAGCAGCCCGGCCCGATAGTTCTCCGCTTCGTATGCGGCGTAGTTCAGCCCCAGACCGAGCACCCCTGCGACGAAGGGTTCGAGTTTGATCCCGATATTTGGAAGACCATAGAAAATAAGGAAAAGTTGAATAAGCAACGGCGTGCCGCGAACGAGTTCAATGTAGAGGGTCGCAATCCATTGCAACGGGGGGGGACCAAAAACACGGAGAGCGGCCAGGCTAAACCCGACCGTGATGGCGAGGATCATGCCGAGAATCGAGACCTGCAAAGTCATCCAGGCAGCGGAGAGAAGCAGCGGGGTGAATCCCGCATAACGCTGCATCCGGGCCAAGAACCCGGGGGCGGTGGCATGGGCGGCGACGAAAGATTTGTAAGCTGTATCCGGGAGACTCGGTTCTTCCGGCTGGGAAAGGGTGAGGGCCATGGTGGGAGTCCACAAACCCCATTTCGAGAGAATGTCCCGCATTTCCCCACTTTCCTGGACCGCTTTGAGTGCAGCGTTGACTTCGGCTTGCAATGTCGTGTCCCCTTTCGGCATCGCCATGCCGTAGAGAATTTGGCCGAATGGCGGGCTGGCGAACTGCAAGTTGGGGTTGGGGGCGGCATAGTATTTGGCGATGGGAAAATCGAGAAGCACGCCATCCAGGCGACCGTTGACGACGTCCGCGTAAGCATTCACTTCCTCGTCGTAGGATTTGACAATCACCCCGGGAGTTGCATCTAACATGGCGAGGGCCGAAGTCTGGCTGAGGGTGCCGACGGATTTCCCCTTCAGATCTTCGAGCGATGTGATTGGGGTGGTGCCGCGTCGGGCGACATATTGTTCAAACGTCGTGTAATAAGGATCGGAGAAAAGGACTTCTGCGGCTTTTTCGGGGGTGATTTCGATCCCGCAGATCACCAAATCATAGAGGCCCCGACCCAAACCGGGGATGAGACCGTCCCAATTGTTTTGGATAAACTTCGGTTCGCGCCCCATGTGGCGGGCGACCGCTTGGATAATATCATATTCAAAACCGACCAGCTGATTCTCGGCATTGTAAAAGGCATAGGGAGCATTGCTATCAGGATCGGCCGCCCAACGGAGAAGCTTCGTTGCTGGTTCCTGAGCAGTGACGGGAAGGAGAGCGGACAAGAGAACCAGGAGCGGGAGAAGCCGGAGAAGGAGCGTCATGTTAGATAAACCTCCGCAGAAATTGGCGGGTCCGCTCATCTTTGGGGTTCGTGAAAATTTCGTCTTCATCGGAGATTTCCACAATCACACCCCCCTGCATAAAAACGATGTAATCGCTGGCGTCGCGAGCGAATCGCATTTCGTGGGTGACCACCACCTGCGTCATCCCTTCGGAATCGAGATCTTTCATGACCTTGAGGACTTCATCCACCAGCTCCGGATCGAGTGCGCTGGTTGGTTCGTCGTAGAGCATCACCTTCGGGTTCATGGCAAGCGCCCTGGCAATGGCAGCGCGCTGCTGTTGCCCCCCGGACATTTGGCTAGGATAGCGGTCGCCCAAAGCTTGCAGGCCGACTTTTTCCAACAATCGCTGTCCATTTTTTCGGGCCTCTTCTCGCGGCTGCTCGCGGACGACCATCGGGGCGACCATGACGTTCTCAAGGACGGTGCGGTGGGGGAAGAGGTTAAACTGTTGAAAAACCATTCCCACCTGCTGCCGCAGCGAATGGGCTCTTTGCTTCAAATCTTTGGGATAATCTTCGTGCAACCCGCCGACATCGATCGTGACCCCGGCGATCGCCACCCGACCAGCGTCCGGAATTTCTAAAAAATTCATGCATCGCAAAAAGGTGCTCTTCCCGCAGCCGGAGGGGCCGATGATCGAGACGAGGTCGCCTTCCTCCACATCCAGACTGACCCCTTTGAGAATTTCCACTCCATCAAAACTTTTATGCAGCTCGGTGATGGAGAGCAGCGGCGTTTCGGGCATTTCGATGGTTGTAGAAATTCTTGTGGTGGCGTCAATGCTGGATCGTGTGACGAAGTTGTCACGATTGAGAGCGCCTGATTAGTCTTCCAGCAAGGCAATGATTCCTGCTAGCGGGATGCCGATCCAGGAGGGGCGGTTATTTAATTCATAAACAATTTCGTAGGCCGCCTTTTCTAGCAAGAACGCTTCCAACAAAAACCGGCTCTCTTCGAGCTCAGCTGGCAACAGCCCACTTCCGTCCAACCCAGCGGCATAGGTGAGCCAAAACCGTTTTGCCATCCCTTTCTCCCAAAGGACAGCCCAAGCCGACAAGTTTGCGTCGGGTCCGCCTGGCACCGCCCGGAGTGCCGTCCCTGCCGCATACTGGATCGAGCGCAACATGCCCGCCACATCACGTAGGGGAGAACGTTTCAACCGGCGCTCAGAGATGGGCCGGGAAGGTTCGCCTTCGAAATCGATGATCAGAAAATCGCGTCCCGTATTCAACACCTGGCCGAGATGGTAATCGCCGTGAATCCGCATCCGTTGCGCCGCCATTTTTCCGCCGCGCAAACGGTCGAGCCGGGCCAGCACGTCCGGCTCCCGGTCGAGCAGATGCGTTGCGACCGCTTGATCCGCCCCGGCCAGAGAAGAGAGTCGGGCATGGAGTAACTGGAAAGTCCGACGCATTTGCCCTCGCATCGATTGATACAAGGAACGCTGGGAAAGGGCGGTGAACGGTTCGGGAGCCATTTCCGAAGTCGAACCGTCGCACGCAAGCGCGAGATGCATGCCGGCTGTGCGCTCTGCAAGCAGGTTGATCCGATCGAGATGTAGGGTGCCGATCCAGGCTTCCAATTCCGCCCAATCTGGCAAAGCCGGGTCGAACATTCCCAGACCACCGATCATCGGCAGCTCCGGTTGTTGCACGAGAATCCGCTCAAAATAACGTTCTAACACGTCTAGCATCATCCCCCATGCATCCCCTTGGTTGGGAGTCCATGCCTGGATCAACGCCACACTCCTAGCTTCCCCTTCGTTCCCTTGCCAAACGAGGGAACCCCACGTTGCCGGGACATATTCAAAGCGGGCACGTTTAAATAGAAACCGGGTGAGCTCAGCATCCGGATTGGGGCCTTCTTCCAGCCGACGATAGAGTTTTAGAAAATAGCGGTTTCCATAGACAATGGCGCTGTTGCTTTGTTCGACGCCGAGCACCTGGGAAATCTCGCCGACTGCCGGGTCCACTCGGTCGGTCGTGGGGACCAGTCGGCCGTTCGTTGATTTCGCCCGTTTTTTTCCACAGATACATTGGAACAACCAGGTGCGAAAACCGGGGACATGCAGGGCGTCACAAAGGATTTGTCCCGCGCCAACCCGCGCAATCAAGGCGGCGGAAGGCAGTTGCCCGGTTCGCAGCGCTGATTCTTCCTCCAAAATTGTCACCGGCAGCAGGTAAGTTTCTGCCGCACCCTCCACGTAAGCGACCTCAATCAGCCAGAGGCGAGCCTCGCAACCGTCCACGCCGGCGGGGATGGCTTCGCGGATTCGGAGAGACCGGACTTTCCTGGCTTTTCCGCCGAACCACCGGCAACGCGGCAGGTATGCGGGCAGGACCCGCTTTTCCAACATCGTCCGATACGCCTCCCAATTCCGACAGGTCATCTCGGCAGGGAGCACCGGCAATTCCTGCTCCCCATCTACCGCCGTCACGGCGGGCTCTAGTTTCAGCCAGAAATAATCGTGGATACCGAGAGTGAACACGTAGGGTTCCTCCCGAATGATGGGGAAAGCATTGCGACTGAACAACTCGACCGGGGTCGAGCCGGCATAAGTGGAGAGGTCGATCCAGGCGACCTGGCTGTAGCGTGAGAGGTTGACTACGACGAGAATCGCCTCTTCTTCGTGGGTGCGGACAAAGGCGAGGACCTTCGCGTTGTCTGGGTAGAGAAATGTGATGCCGCCCCGCCCAAAGGCAGGGTGTTGATTGCGCATGGCAATCACCCGACGGGTCCACCAGAGAAGGGAAGAGGGATTTTGTTCAGCATTTTCGACATTCAACGATTCATAGTGATATTCGGGGTCGATGGTAATGGGGAGAAAGAGCCGCTGCGGATTGGCCTTAGAGAAACCGGCGTTGCGGTCGGCGGACCATTGCATGGGGGTGCGAACGCCGTTGCGATCCCCAAGGTAGATATTATCTCCCATCCCGATCTCGTCGCCGTAATAGACAATGGGCGTACCCGGCATGGAAAAGAGTAGCATGTTCAGGAGCTCGATTTTCCTGCGGTTATTGCCGCACAACGGGGCGAGCCGCCGACGGATGCCGAGGTTAATGCGAGCGCGCGGATCCCGGGCGTAAACGCGATACATATAATCCCGCTCCTCGTCGGTAACCATTTCGAGGGTCAACTCGTCGTGGTTACGGAGAAACATCGCCCATTGGCAATTATCGGGGATGTCCGGGGTTTGCTCCAGAATGTCGATGATCGGAAAGCGATCCTCCATTTGCAGTGCCATGAACATCCGAGGCATGAGGGGGAAATGAAAATTCATGTGGCATCGGTCGCCCTGGCCGAAGTAAGCCGCCGCGTCCTCCGGCCATTGGTTGGCCTCGGCGAGCAACATGCGCCCGGGGAACCGCGTGTCGACATGCTCCCGCAGCTGGCTGAGGAAAGCCATGGTCGCCGGGAGATTCTCGCAGTTCGTCCCCTCTTCTTCGTAAAGATAGGGGACGGCATCCAGCCGGACGCCATCGACCCCCATTTCTAGCCAGAAATCCATGACGCGTAAGAGCGCGTGTTGGACCTTGGGATTTTCGAAATTCAAATCCGGCTGATGACTGTAAAACCGGTGCCAATAATAACGCTTCGCGACGGCGTCCCAGGCCCAATTCGAGGTTTCGAAATCTTTAAAAATGATGCGGGCATCGGCGTAGCGATTGGGATTGTCGCTCCAGACGTAGAAATCATGATGGACGGAGCCCGGAGCAGCACGCCGGGCGCGTTGGAACCAAGCGTGCTGATCGGACGTGTGATTGAGCACTAGCTCGGTGATCAATCGAATCCCGCGGGAGTGGGCTTCCCGGAGGAAAATTTGGAAATCTTGGAGAGAGCCATACGCGGGATGGACCGCCTGATAATCCGCGATGTCGTAGCCATCATCACGGAGGGGAGACGGGTAGAAAGGAAGAATCCAAAGCGTATTGACTCCCAGTGCCTGCAGGTAATCGAGCTTGCTAGCCAACCCGGCAAAATCTCCGATCCCATCTCCATTGCTGTCGCAAAAGGCTTTGACGTGGATTTGATAAATGACGGCGTCCTTGAACCAAAGCGGCTCAACCGGCAACAGAGAGTGGGTCCGGCGCATATCCGGGGAGTTTGGCAAAGGAACCCCGCAGCGACAACACTTGGTTCATCCGCATTTTTCCGCCCCCACACCGGAGGCCCTTCCGGCATGCGCCTTTGGAGCCAGGGGGAGGGGTTATTTGTTTTTGTTCCGCTCAATCGCTTCCGCGATGACTTGGTCCGAAATATTCCTTGGGCAAGGAGCGTAGTGAGAGAATTCCATCGAGTATTGGCCACGCCCCGAAGTCATCGACCGAAGATCTCCGATGTAACCAAACATTTCGGAGAGCGGCACATCGGCGCGCACCCGAAGCCCAGTCGGCGTGCGATCCTGCGACTTGATCATC
The DNA here is from genome assembly GCA_964608775.1 of uncultured Chthoniobacterales bacterium. GTDB lineage: Bacteria > Verrucomicrobiota > Verrucomicrobiia > Chthoniobacterales > CAZSPO01 > CAZSPO01. Next base: position 10,156 of record CAZSPO010000068.1, read on the forward strand.
CCTCGGCGACGGTTGAGATCGCCGATCGCATCGCCCACATAATCTTCGGGCACAAAGACATCCAATTTCATGACCGGTTCTAGGATTTGCGGTCCCGCTTTTGGAACGGACTGACGATAGGCCGCGCGGGCGGCGATTTCAAAGGCGATCGCGGAGGAGTCGACCGCGTGGAAGCCTCCGTCCAGGAGGGTCACCCTCAGATCCAGGCAAGGATAGCCGGCGAGCACGCCTTTGATAGTTGAGGCTTCGAATCCTTTTTCCACCGCAGGGATGTATTCTTTCGGCACATTGCCGCCGACCACCTTCGATTCAAAGACAAAGCCGGAACCAGGATCGACCGGTTCGAGGCGGTAATCGATTTTGGCGTATTGGCCGGCACCGCCGCTTTGCTTTTTGTGAGTGTAAGAGTCGTCGATGGATTTGGTGATCGTTTCGCGGTAGGCAACCTGGGGTTTACCGACTTCGACTTCGACTTTGTGCGTTCGCCGGAGAATATCGACTTTAATGTCGAGATGAAGTTCCCCCATGCCTTTCAGGATGGTTTCGCCGGTTTCCTGGTCGGTTTCGACCCGGAAAGAGGGATCTTCGCGGACCATCTTTCCGAGGGCGTTGCTCAATTTCTCCGTCGCACTTTTGTCGCGAGACTGAATGGCCACCGAGATGACGGGGTCCGGAAAGACCATCGGCTCGAGGGTGGCCGGATTGTCTTCGTCGCAAAGCGTATGACCGGTCTGCACATTCTTGAGACCGACCAAAGCGACGATATCGCCGGCTTGCGCGCGATCGACCTCTTCGCGGTCGTCGGCATGCATCTGCACGATCCGACCGATCCGCTCGGATTTACCCGTGGCGGTGTTGAGGACGTTAGTTCCTTTCTCGATCACTCCCGAATAGATGCGGGTGAAAGTGAGAGCCCCAAATTTGTCATCCATGATTTTGAAGGCAAGGGCGCGCAACGGTTTGGCGGGATCGACCACCGCAAAGGTGCCGGTTTCATTCCCCTCGATATCCACTTCCGGCTGGGGTTTGACCTCGGTCGGGCAGGGGAGGTAG
>CAZSPO010000068.1:11246-11979 GCA_964608775.1 uncultured Chthoniobacterales bacterium
ATCGAGGACATTTTGCACCCCTTTGTTTTTGAAGGAAGAACCGCAATAGGTCGGGAAGAAAACAAGATCAATGGTCCCCTTGCGAATGCAGCGTTTTAGGGTCGCGATGTCGGGCATTTCTCCCTCGAGATATTTTTCCATCACCGCGTCATCTTGTTCGACGGCAGTTTCCACGAGCAGTTCGCGGTATTTTTTCACCTGCTCTTTCATCTCCTCGGGCACGTCGGTGACTTCAAAGTTTTCAGGCAAGCCGGAGTCATCCCAAATAAAGGCTTTCTCGGTGAGGAGATCGATCAGGCCTTTAAAATTCTCCTCCACACCGATCGGGAGAACCATCACGAGCGGTTTCGCCGCCAGGATTTCTTCCACCTGCTTGACGACGCGATAAAAGTCGGCCCCGATCCGGTCGAGTTTATTGACGTAAATGATCCGGGCGACCTCGGATTCGTTGGCATACCGCCAGTTCGTTTCCGATTGGGGTTCGACGCCGCCAGAGCCGCAAAAGACGCCGATCCCGCCGTCGAGAACTTTTAAGGAACGGTAAACTTCGATGGTGAAATCGACGTGGCCTGGGGTGTCGATGATGTTGAACCGGTGGTTCTTCCAAAAACAGGTCGTCGCAGCCGATTGAATGGTGATGCCGCGTTCCTGTTCTTGCTCCATGAAATCGGTGGTCGCCGCCCCGTCGTGCACCTCCCCAATCTTGTGAATTTTGCCGGTCAGCTTGAGGATT
>CAZSPO010000069.1:0-8357 GCA_964608775.1 uncultured Chthoniobacterales bacterium
TGAGGAAGGCTCTTCCTCCGACCCCGTCGCGGCTGCTCGCCATTGGGGGGCTTGCGCTCTTGACGCTCTTTTTTGCAGGCGGCGTGCTGGCGCTATTGTATCGGGTCGGCGGTATTCCGGCGGGGGTGGTGACGAATGTGATGTTGCTGAGTTCCCCTGGTGGCCCTGACCTTTATCCAGAGGCCAAACAGACGCTTTTTAAACTTTGGCTATTGCTGGGGGGATCAGCGGCCCTGCTCGGGGCGCTCTTGGCTTGGCCACGCACGCGGCGGCGGCTCGAGCCGCTCTGGAACCCATTCACCCTCTCGCTCGCCCTCGGTTTTGCCCTCGGGTTCCTCCTCGCCCATCCCGCTTTCCTTTGGCGGGGGGAAAGCCAGCTTCGCAGCGTCCAATTCTACTCGGATTGGGTGGATCCCAACCTCGAGTCGCTCGGTCCTTTGCGGAGCTGGTGGGAAGTGACGGCCTATTATTTCCACCATGCCTTGCCGGAACGGTGGCTGCAGGTTTTGTTTCTGATAGGGGTCCTGGTTATTCTTTGGCGTCGGCGCTCGGTGGAACTGGCCTTTCTCATCGGGGCCATTGTCTGTTTCGCCGCCCATCCGGTGACCATGAAGCTCTGGCCGCATCATGTGATTCCATGGCTGCCATTCTTTTGCTTCGTCGGTGCCCTGCCGATCGGGTTGGCGGGAGAGAGGTTGTTGCGAAAATGCCGACTCGACCAACGGAGATTGGCCAGATGCACCGCGATGATCCTGATCGGGGGAGCCCTCCTTTGGGGAATCCAAGCCCGTTTGGACCAGTTCGATCACTACCTGGCGATCTCCGTTGAACGAACCCGACAAATCGAGGAATTGAGTGAATGGCTTGCGGCTAATCGACCGTCCGACACCTTTTTAGCGCTTTCCTATTTCTCGATGAACGCGGACGCATTTTATCGCTGGATCGAAAGTGCCGGGGTGGCCGTGCCGGAGTTCGTGGAACGCAACCCAGAAGTCCTGATTTGGTGGCTAGAAAAGGCACCGCTCCAGGGCCGCAAAGGTTGGATGGCCGTTTCGCGGGCTGACATCGCTTTTTTCCGGGAGGACAAAGAACGGGCGAACCCGGCGTCCACTCACGATCCTTTTCTCGAGTCGGCTTTTGAAGAGCTTGCCACATTCGGGGGAGAGTTCTACGAAATCAAAGTCTTCGCATTTGACTTCACCCAGCCCGAAACTTTCGGCGAATCCCCTGCTCCCTGATGGCTATTGAAAATCCTTGCTCCGAAGAAATCATCGCCCTGGCGACCCAGACGCTTGAGCAGAATCAAGTCGCGGTCTTCATCGTTTCTTACAACGCCGAAAAACATATTGGAAACGTGTTAAAACGGATTCCCGACTGGGTCGCGGCGAAGTTGGCGGAAGTCTTTATCATCGACGACAGCTCGAAGGATGCCACGGTGGAAAAAGCTTCCACCCAGGCCTGGCCCGGGCAAAAAGCCCCGCTTCGGGTCTTTCGGACCCCTTACAACCAAGGCTACGGCGGCAATCAGCGCCTCGGCTACCGTTATGCCATCCGGCAGAGGTTCGACATTGTCGTCCTGCTCCATGGCGACGGGCAATACGCTCCCGAGTTTCTTCCTGATCTTCTGGCCGAATATTCCCGGGGCGAAGGAGCCGACGCCGTTTACGGCAGCCGTTTTTTGACCAAATGGGGAGCGCTCAAGGGGGGCATGCCGCTCTATAAATTCGTTGGCAACCGCATTCTAACTTGGATTCAAAACAAAGTCATCGGCACCCGGTTGAGCGAGATGCATAGTGGTTACCGCTCCTACCGCACGGACGCCCTTCAAAAGGTCCCCTTCCACGCCAACAGTCTGGGGTTCGATTTTGACTCCGACATTATCATTCAATTCGCCGCTGCCGGACTGACGATCAAGGAAGTGCCCATCCCGACCTTTTATGGCGACGAGATTTGCCACGTCAACGGACTCAAATACGCCGGAGCCTGCATTAAATCAGCCGTGCAATACCGGCTCATGCAGTTGGAAATCTTTTATAACCCAAAATTCGACATCCCCCGGCGCGCCCGGAAATACACCATCAAACACTCCCCCACCACCGTCCATTACGTGATTCGGGAGCTGCAACTGTCGGTTGGGTCGGAGTTGCTCGATTTGGGCGGGGGAGATGGGGGAGCGGTCGGATTGCCCCATGCAGAGCGGGGGATTTCCACCACCGTGATTGATCAATTCACTAAGGTGGAAGATGAAGCCGGCCGCCACGCCGCCTCCCACGTCCGGCTTCGCCATATTGATGCCGATCTGGATGGCGAATGGGCCGCGCAAGCCGGTTCGCTCCGGTTCGAAACGGTCTTCGCGTTGGATGTCCTGGAGCATATGAAATCGCCCGAGCGGACCATCGAAGAAATTTTCAAGGTGATGAAGCCGGGTGGCAAATTTTATGCCAGCACGGGCAACATCGCATTCTGGGTCATCCGTGGTATTCATCTGTTCGGCCAATTTAACTATGGTCGCCGGGGCATCCTCGACCTGACCCATACCCGGCTCTTCACAGTCAGTTCCTTTCGCCGTCTCTTGCGCAATGCCGGTTTTCGGATTGATCGGATCCAATGCTTCGGCCCGCCCATTGCCGATCTCGTCGAGTCGCCTACTCCCTTCTTAAAATGGGTCGACGCTATTAACTACCATCTTGCCCGGCTCTGGCCCGGCCTGTTTGCCTATCAGATTCTGATCGAAGCGACTTGCCCGGAATCAGTCGACTCGCTTCTGCAGAAAACAACGGGGAAAGAGCATCGGACGGAGCTCGAGCTTGGGTAAAGCGGACGAAGTTTTCTTCGATCTGTCGCTCCAGAGCTTCCCGCGAGAGGCCCCGGATTTGCGCAAGACCCTCGTAGGCGGAGAGCAGATTCGCGGGGTGAGAAAGCGTGGTTCCATCGGGTGCCGGGGGTAATTCCACCTGACGCCACGCCACGGGCGGCGGCATCGCCGGGGCATCGGTTTCCACTAATAATCGTACGGACGGGATTTCGCGGTAAACCGCCCGCTTTTTCTCCCGGCCCTCGGCGAGGAAAGAGGGGTTAAAAGAAAAGAAGGCTCCCCACCCCACCAAGCGCTCCATGATTTCCCGCGAACCACCAAAGGCATGCATCAGAAACCCACGCCCGGGCGGCGGAGAGGCCCGCAGCGCTTCCAACAACGGCTCCCACGCCCGCAGACAATGGATGGTCATCGGACGGTCGAACTCCCGCGCAAGCGCCAGATGCCCTCTCAACACCTCCTGCTGTGCGTCAACATCGGGTTCCGCCATCCAACGATCGACCCCCGTCTCTCCAATTCCAGCGCGGGGATCGGCCTCCAGCCGCGCCCGCAACTGCGACTCCCAATCGGTTGGACGCCACGCCAAAAACCAAGGGTGAAGGCCGTAATTGGGGATGACCCACGGGTAGCGGGCCGCCAGTCTTTCGACGGCATCCCAATCCTCGACCGTCATCCCGTTCACCATCATCTGCGGCGGTCCGAGTGGGGCGAGGCTTTGCGCGATTTTTCCCAGCCGAGGAGCCAGGCGTCGATCCTGTAAGTGGTTGTGAGCGTCAATCAGCATCTTGACTGCCGGAGTTTCACCCAATAATTCGGGTTCCAACGGCGCAGATCATACCGCCCATCGGGCCCGCGGGCAAAAGCGCGTGCGTCTCCCGAGTCCCGATCCGAGCCGAAAACCTTGCCGCGAACAAGCTCTTTTGCCCACCCGGACTACTTACCCGGCATGGTCCGCAACGCCCCGGCCTCCCGCCGAATCTGGCTCTCAAACGCCGCTAACCCAGCCAAACGAGTCGGCGTTACCCAGTTCTCCAACCCCAACCGGTCCGCGAGCCCCACCGGTTCTCTAGGCAACTCTGCCATCGGCAGGCCATCGTAGAGATCGCAAAGCAGCACGACCAACCCCCGAACCATCACCGCTTCCGCCGCCACTTCCAACCGCAGTCGGTCCTCGGGCGACCTCCCCGCCCGCAGCCAGACCCGTGAGACACATCCCGACACCCGAAATTGCTCCACCCGATCGGCTTCCTCCAACTCCGCCACCTGCCCGCGTCGGGCGATAATGGCCGCGAGCCGCTCTTGCGGATCGGCAATCGCTCGCAGCGGCTCAAGCAGAGATTGCACTCGGCTCTCAAGGTGACCCAACCGAGCCGAATCCGAGGAAGGGGTCAGGCAAGGATTTTTGACACCACTCGCGATAGCGTTCTTTGTTGTTGATTTCACTTACCTCAACTCTGAATCTAATGACTCGTTTCAGCACGAAGATTCGGGGTTTCCTTCGGCCGCCGAGGTCTGTTGCGGCCCGTTGGGCTCGGCGAATGGGTGGGGCCAGTTCCCCAGGGCGAAGCTCGTGCCTTCCATGAAAAAGCAGTCAAATTAAATCGCCGGAGAATTTCGATGACGCAGGGAATCACGTCACGCTCGCCAACGACCCAATTGGTGGTCCTCCCGACAGGGAGCTGGACGCAACGGTTGGCTAATGACCGCCCGCTGTTCGAATCCAGTCATGGCGAATTCCAACACCAGACAGATTTCCCCACCAGGCGGCCAATCGCCTGGCCCGGCCAAGCCATAGGCCTGCACGAAAAATGACCCCGCATTTTCCGCTACCAACGCTTGGTCCACCACCCGCACCCGACTGGCCCGGGCGTCCCCTGAAAAGGTGAGGTCCGCACCGCTGCTCCTCGGCCCCTCGCCGGGGAACCGTATGCCGACCGTGCATCGGGCGGCATTTATCACCACGCGGCTTTCGGGTGTTGGCACGATGAAAAGGGTCGAATCGAGCGCCCACCGGTAGGGAGACCGGCGGCTGGTGCCCACCTCAATGTTTCGGTAGAAAAGCACTTCCGCTTCCACAACTTCAAAGTCGGGTTGTCGAGCGGCTGGTACCAACAACCGAAGTAACCCGGCTCGACCCGCACTCCGCACCTCTCCGGCTTCACTCCACGGCACTTCCAACCGGCCCCCTGTTTGCCGAACCACGAATGGGACCCGCATCGTCTCGACTCCGAGCGCAGTCCAAACACGATCCGCTGCCCGTATTTGCACGGGATGAAAAACCGGGGGGAGCCCTTCGAAATAACGTTCCAACGCCATGACCCACTCCGTGAAGGAAGCGTCGAGCCCGCCCCGCACCAGCCAGAGCAAGGGCAAGCCGCGGGCGGCGTTCGCCTCTCCCGCCAACCGCCGCGCCACGGCAGGCCCCGGTCGAGGCCAGCGGGGAAAGCGCCTCACCCGCTCAGCTTCGCCAGAAGGGAATTCCTCCCCGTCCAGAGAGCGCAACGCCCAAAACTCGATCTCACTCGGCCGCACGCCCTGTCCCTAAGCCTTCCACCTCCGCTTGCCAAGCGAGGAACCGCCTCCTCCCATCCGGCCAGATCCTCTTCACCGGAGCTTGAAGTCGGCCCGGAGCAGGATTTGCTCGGCGAGATTGATCGGTTGCGGATGGAAAAGGGCTTCAATATCGGCAGGCGCTTGATCAAGGAGCCAGAGCCGGAGACAGACCTCAGGGGCAAGCGCATAAAAGACGGGGGCTTGAATCCGAGCCTCCTGATCGTGATCCCGGGCGAACCGCTCCCGCCAGTTTGCGCCGGTGTAATGCTCGATCCAATCGCTGTGACGGCGAGGAAATTCTTTTTCCCAAATTTCTGTGATTTCCTGGAATTGCCCGAGCGGACCGTGCCGACGAAGGAGGGCGCTGTATGGTGGGAAATGGCCGGCAAATTGATACGGATTCTTTGTAGCCGGCGTCACCGGCAGAATCCCATCGTGCGGGGAGACAGAGATGGAGCCAAACAGCCGGGGATCCGGTTGGGAACTGGTCCAATGATCGCCCGGCTTGGGTTGCTTGATGAAACCGGGGATGCGGTGCTCAACCCAGCGGGGCAACTGAATGGCTGCCAGCAGGGCAACGGCTGATTTCGCAGCGAGATACCGGCAAAAAGCGGCTCCCTCGGGAGAACCCTCTGATTCGCGCAGCCGCGCCTCGGCCAGAAGGCCTTCCATGCCGTTATGAGCACAGTCGGTATTCAGAAAAGGAAAGTGCGTTTCCATGCTAGCAATCGAGATTTGCCAGTCATGGAAGATAGAGAAGTAAGCGACCATCTCCTCCCGCTCCTTTCGGCAGGTGCTCGCGAGGGTGCGGGCTTTTTCCTCCAACGCCGGTTCGCCACAGACCGTGGCGCGTTGAATACCTGAAAGAGAGAGGCCGTTGTACCAATCGGTGTCGAACGCGATGTATTTCCCTTTTTGATGGAATAAATAATCATCCTTTGCCCAGGTGAGACCACTGAGCGGTTCGGTGACCCGCATGAGAGAAGCGCGAAACGCCTCAGGCGTCGGCACATCCAGGATGGCCAGCAATTCGCTGCGGCGCGGCTCCGGCACGGCGGGAAGGAGGTGGCCCCAGGTGCGGCAGGAGAGGAGTTGATCAAGGGGAGAACGGGGATCCCAGGTCCAGTCGCCGGCATAAGTGAGTTCCTCGGGCACCGGAGCCAAGTCGGTCCCCTCGGGAATGCAGGTCGTCGGCTCCATGCGCGCCTGCATCCATCCGGTCTCGATGGCGAGGACCACCCGGTTTCCTTCCGCCACGAAGTAGGGGCCGAGTGGAGTGGAGAGAAGACGGTGGACCGCCGCAGTCTCGATCTGGACCAGGGGGTGGGTGCCAGGCTCGGTCTCTTCCAGCAGACCGAAAAAAGGGGGCACCGGCGAGAACGCTGGCTCCTGCCCGTCGAGACCCAAAGCCGATTGCATCACCCGCAGGCAATGCGCTCCGGCGGGCTCTTCAAATTGCTCGGAAATTTCCACCGGCGGGCGCTCAATCAGGGCGAGCCATTGCGTGAGCCGGGGGGCGATCATATCAATATCGGTCTGATCCCGAATTGGCACCAGCATGACATGCGGAGAGGGGTCGGCAAAGGTCCACTCCACATGGCGTCCGCAAATCGTGTGGACCCGTCGCACGCCGCTGGAGCTGAGAAAGAGGAAGGGCGTGGAGTGGGTGCCGATGAGAAACGCCCGATCCTCTCCCTCTAATGACGTGTCGTCCGGCCCCCAGACCGCGTCCGAAGTGAGCGAACGGCTGCGACGCGGAACGGTCGGGCCGGGGAAATGAAGGCGCAGGCGATGGGCCGCTTCGCCCTGCGGAATCAAGAGCGGAGCCGGGAGGGTGGAGCGGAGGTGAGCCGTGAGAAAGAGAACCGGATCGTCGCCCGTCTCGCTCCCTTCATACGCCTGGGTTAAACCGGTCCACGAATGCCCATGCTGCCGACTGAGATAAACAAGGGGGCGATCAATCGCGTAAAGCAGCCGGGGCGAAGGTTCGCCCGTGTAAAGGGAGTGGTCGCGGAAAATGCCGAAGGGAAAGGCGTGAAAACAATCGGTGGTAAAAGCGGCGTAACGTCCGTGGCCGCCGATTGAGGTGTTGGGGGTCAAACCGGGTTGTAACATGGGGGAGCCAGCTTGTCGGAAATGCTCACCGGAGAAAAGCGATTCTTTGCCTTGAGGAAAATCGTGGGGGCGTCTCCGGTTGGCGCAGTTCGGGAAAGCAAGGAGCCAAGGAGAGAGGGGTCAGGAGCGGCTGCGCTGCAAGCGGAGTTGGCGTTTCAAACTGATATTAAGCAGGGCAAACGAACCGAAAGTGAAGAACAACAGAACGGCGCTGTTCATTACGAAAACCCCCGATTGCACGCCGAAATATTGTTTTTCAAGTCCAAAAAAGACGTTGAGCGTCTTTTCCCCCCGGTAATCGCGCTGTTCCATCTCTGATTTGGAGACCAGATCGGCGACCTTCTGATTGACGAAAAGCTGTTCGGCTGAAACGCGGTCTTCACCCTCAGGTGGCAGAAAATCGGTGAAGGCAAATCGCTCTCCAGCCAACAGCCGATCAATCAGCCGAAGGCGGTGGCCGATTTGGCCGGGATCGGTGCCTTCGACCCCACTGACCACGGCAAGGCCCTCTTTCAGGTCGTCCAGCCGATCCAACTCGCGCGGGGAAAGATTCGGTTGGGCGGCGAGCGCTTGCAATTCCCGGTTGATCCGGGTCTGGCGCAAGGTGAGCGGGTTTAATTTAGCCTGGGCCACAACCAACGCTTCGTAGGACCAGCGCATCGGCATAAACTCACAAATGAGCGGCACCCGAAGGTCGCTCTGAGGAGCGGCATCGCGATCGGCTTCCTGGAACCGGCGGGTGACCGCATAGACAAAGTCGAGGTCGCGATTCATCTGTTCATATTTGATCAACGCTCCCCCCATGATGATCTGGGGAATCAGGACCAGGGGGACGATGTTCGAGGCGGTCTTACCATCATTGACCAAGGACGAG
>CAZSPO010000069.1:8367-11950 GCA_964608775.1 uncultured Chthoniobacterales bacterium
GAATAGATTGAGATCAAGAGACCGATGGCGACGCCGCTGAAGGCGGTGAGAAAGGTAAATCCGAGGTAGAGCCAGAACATCCCGCGGATTTCGAGGATGCTATTGCCGATGAGGACAAAGAGGAGGCATTGAATAAAGGCAAAGAGCCCAAGGGTGAGGGCTTTGGCGGTGATGTAATAAGGGAGCCGGATATCGAGATTCCGTTCGCGTTGTAGAATGGAGCGGTCGCGAATGATGTCGTCGGCGCTGTTTGTCAGCCCCAGAAACATCGCCACTACCAAGCTCAGAAAAAGGTAGGTGGGAACATGGTAAGCCGAGCCGAAATCATAGAAATCCGCTTCTGAATAACGAAGCACCAGGGCGATCAGCGCGGCGAGCAACGGGGCTTCGACGATGCTGGTGAGAAGGTTGGCCCGATTGCGGAGCTTGCTCAGAAACGCCCGCTTGAAGAGGGCGCGAAATTGCACCCACTCATCGTGCCACCGCAGGGCGACCCGTTTGAGCGGGGCTCCGGGGGAGGCTCCCCCTGATTGCTGAGGAGGATCGCGGGTGACGGGAACTTGTTTAACATCCTGGAGCAGCCGGTGGGATTCGTATTTGTCCCGCCAAAATTCCGGAGAATAACGGCGGGCGGCCACGAGTTGGCCGCGTTGATTTTCTTCGTAAATAATGTCGCCGCTCAGGTCGCGGAGGGGAGATTCGAGGACGTCGAAGATAAACTCCGGACGGGTGGAGCCGCAGGCCGGGCAGGCTCCCATGCCGGTGCCGAAATGTTGTTGGTGCTCGGCTTCGGCGAAGTAAGCCAACATTTCCATGGGGGTGCCGAAGAAGACGAGTCGGCCTCCTTTGTCGAGCAAGAGGGCTTTGCTAAACATTTGAAACAACTTCGAACTCGGCTGATGAATGGTCACCAACACGATTTTGTTGTGTGACATGGTCCGAATGATTTCGATGACGTGCTCGGAATCCTTGGAACTGAGGCCGGAGGTTGGTTCGTCGAAGAGATAGATGTCGGCCGACCCGATCATATCAAGGCCGATGTTCAACCGTTTGCGCTCCCCGCCGGAGAGGATTTTCCGGGTGGGACTTCCCACCACACTGTCCCGCCTTTCACTCAGGCCCAGCTCGATGAGCTTCCCATCAATGCGCCGCGTCCGATCCCGTGGAGAGAGATGGGGGGAACGGAGGGCGGCAGCGAGCTCCAAGTTCTCCCCGATCGTGAGATGCTCGTCGAAGGCGTCGTCCTGCGGAACATAGGCGACATATTTCTTCAACTGCTCGAGATTGTCATACAAGGAGAGGCCATTGAGCAATACTCGTCCGTGACTCGGCTCCAACTGGCCGGCGATCGCTTTCAAAAGGGTGCTCTTCCCGCAACCCGAAGAACCCATCACGCAGACCATCTCCCCGCGGTTGAGCTGACAGGAAATGCCATCGAGCGCAACGATGCCCCCTCGAAATTTGTGGCTAACATCGCGGATTTCCAACTGGCTGATGATGTTGCGTTCTTCCTCGATGACCCGTTCGGTGAAGTCGCAGACCAACACCTGACCGGGATCAATGCGGATGCGGTCGCCGTCCTGGAGGTCGGCCCAGTTGCGCACCGGACTTTCGCCGATGAGGATCGGGCGGTCCGCCTGAAGCACTTCCACCCGACCGACCCGGGTTTCATAGTCGCAGCTGATTTTCAGCAAGACATCACCGCTCGTGCCTGGGGAGAGGAGAATATCATCTTCATCTAGCAGCGAAGGGTTGTTGGAGACAAGATACTCGCTCTTGTTTGCTTTGAGTTGAAACCGTCCACCCATCGCCCGCGCCCGGCGGCGGAGTTCGGACAGCGAGAGTTCGGTGTTGTTATGAAACTCGATCGTTTGATCGAGAGAGGCCTCCACCACGGTCTGCGCCTCTAGCTGAACCTGGTTCAGCACGGCCGGCACGTCCCGCAGCGCCCGAACGGTCACTCGCAGGCCGAAGGTAATTTCTAAACAGCTCTCCCGACTCCGGGAACGCTCCAACAGCACGACGTTGTCGGCATTGACCGAAAGGTAGACGACACTTTTTGAAAGGTTCTTTTTAGCATTAAAATAGTTCAGGAGATCCTGATGCGTCAGCACATGCTCGCCGACAATGATGCGTTGGCCGGGGTAAACGCGGCAGAAACTTTGTCGCTGCAACGGGCGACCCCGCACGGTGATGGGGGCGTCACTTAGATTTTTAAGCAGGATCAAGTCCCGGTATCGAAAGGCGATGAGACGGTCGCCCGCCCCGAGACCGCCCTGGACCACTTCACTTGCGTTGTCCCCGCCGAAGCTGAGGGATTCGAGGGGAGAAGCCCCGCGTTGAAAGATCGTGGGATCGGCACTCTCAGTGGCGTTGAGTTGGTAAACAATGTCAATCGCCTGGGCTCCCATCCCGAGGCGGGTCATGAACGAGTAAAAATTGAGCACCGACTCCTGCTTCAATCCGGCCCGGGCAATCAGGTCGTAAAGCTGCACGCCCAACATAATTTTACGTTCTTCACCGAGCTGACCGGCCAACTTCTGGGCCATGGCCTCAAGATCTTGCTGTTCATCCAGGGCTTGCCGGAAGAGTTTGCGCAGCTCGCTGTAAACGGCCTCGGGATAGTCGTAGCGAAGAAACCCCAGGCTGGAATCGATCTCTTCCTCCAACAACTCACCATCCACCTTGGAAAAGCAGGCCAACACCTGGATTAACACCGGCAAAAGGTTCGGCCCTTCAGAAACCGTCCGGGGTTTGCGTAACAATCGGCGAAACCACGAGCGCCCGGTGTTCTCCAGCCGGTATCCCAGCGGGGTCAAAGATTCTAACGCCCGGCCGGCTCCGCGCGCTAATGTTTTTGGAAGGCTGACCATGAGAAAAAGGGCCGACCCGCGACCGCACCCGTAGAGCGTAGCGGGCCGGGACCCCCTTGGCAAACAAGGGAATTGAGGGGTTTGACCTGTTCCGCCACAGCCCCGACAATAGACCTCTTGAAACGTCGCAAAACCGTTCTCTCCTTTGCTTCCACCCTGCTCGTTCTGGCCGGGTGCGCGGCGGCGTTGTGGTTCGTCTTTCTCGGCCCCAAACCGGTTCCCACGCAGGCCCGGCTGAAGGGAATGGCCGCCCCGATCGTTGAGACCACGGTGCTCGCCCCTCGCTCCCTCACCCGCACCCTCGATGTCATCGGCACCCTCCTGGCCGATGAGGAGGTGGTGGTCACCACGGAAATTCCAGGGCGCATTACCCGGCTCAGCCTGGAGGAAGGGGGGCCCGTCGCGGCCGGGGCCGTGCTCCTGGAATTGGACGGGGCGGAATGGGAGGCGGTGCTGGCCAAGGAAACGGCGGAATTCGACCTCGCCAGCATCGTCGAATCCCGTTCCAAAGAACTGCTCCAACGCCAGGGAGTCGCCCAGGCCGCCTTCGACAGCGCCACGGCTGAACGGGGGGTGGCCCAGGCGGAGATGGAACTGGCCCGTGCCCGGCTCGAAAAGACCCGCGTGCTCGCGCCCTTCGACGGAGTGGTGGGAGCCCGAAAAATGAGCGTGGGCAGTCTGATCGCTCCCGGGGACGAGGTGGCGACGAT
>CAZSPO010000070.1:0-11906 GCA_964608775.1 uncultured Chthoniobacterales bacterium
GTCCGCTGCACAGCCCACCCGGTTTTTGCCGCCGTCATCGCCCAAACCGGCCCCCTGGCCGCTCCCAGCGCCAATCGGTTTGGCAGGATCAGTCCCACCACCGCAGCGGATGTGATGGAAGAATTGGGTGGCCGAATCCCCTTGATCCTCGATGGGGGCCCGACCTGGCATGGGATCGAATCGACGATTCTTCGCTTGGAACCGCCCGACCGATTGGTGTTGCTCAGGCCCGGTCCGGTCACCATGGAAGCGCTCGCCCCTTTTGGTCGGGTGGAGCTAGCCCCCGTTGCCTCCGCCCTTTTGCATCCGGAGGCTCCCGGTTTGTTGGCCCGGCATTACGCCCCGCGCAAACCGCTCCTGCTCCAATCCCTCGACGACCCGCTTCCTCTCCCGCCCGCTGCCTGTGCTCTGCTCGGATTCCGGTCAGTCCCCGATTCGCTCGCTGCCGGGGTGGTCGAATCCGCCCTGCTTTCTCCCTCGGGCGACCTGGTCGAGGCTGCCTCCCGACTTTTCACGCTCCTGCGTCGGCTTGATGCCTCCGAGGCCCGGGTGTTGGTGGCCGAACCGATGCCAGAATCTGGGCTCGGCCTCGCGGTGATGGATCGGCTAAGGAAAGCGGCAGCTGGCTCCGGAAGGCTCGCTTTATGAACGATCCCGCCCCCGATTCTCCGGCCAGTCGTAACGCCCGCGCCTCCGCTGTTGGAGCCATGATTATCAGCGCGGCGGTCGCCTTGAGCCGGGTGCTGGGGTTGGTTCGCGAGATGGTCTTTGCGGCGCTTTACGGGGCGGGCGGGGTGGCGGCCGCGTTCACCGTCGGCTTTCGCATTCCCAATCTGCTACGCGACCTCTTTGCGGAGGGGGCGTTATCGACGGCATTTGTCACGGTTTTTTCAAAAGAAAGCGAGATGCGCGGTCAGGCGGCTGCCTGGTCGTTGGCGAATAAAATTCGAACCCTGTTGGTGGTCGTCATGGGAGGGATCACCGTGATCGGCATTCTGACAGCTCCGTGGATGGTCGGGTGGCTGGCTCCGACGTTCGAGGGGGACCTTCGAGAGATGACGATCTTGCTCACGCGCATCATGTTCCCTTTTATCGGGATGGTCTCCATGGCGGCCTTGGTGATGGGGATGCTGAATGCGTGCAAGGCATTTACGATGCCAGCTTTGGCGAGCTGTTTTTTTAATCTCGGCTCGATTCTCGGAGGGCTGCTCTTCGCCTGGCTGATCGATCCGGCGTTTGGCCCGCTTTCGATTGTCGGTATGGCCCTCGGCACTTTGATCGGTGGGTTTCTCCAACTATCCATCCAGTTGCCGACTCTTGCCCGACTCGGTTACCGACCGGTGATGGACTTTCACTGGCGGGATCAAGGGGTGGCTTACGTGCTCAAACTTATGGGTCCCGCTGTGATTGCCTCGAGCGCTGTGCAGGTCAATGTGATGGTCAACACCGTCTTTGCCACCTATGTCAGCGATTACGCCGTCAATTGGCTCAACTACGCCTTCCGGCTGATGCAATTGCCTCTTGGGATGTTCGGTGTTGCGATTGCCACAGTCACGCTACCACTCATCTCTCGCAGTGCGGCCCGGCAGGATTTCGCCGAGTTTCGGGAAACGCTGGCGCGCGGTGTGAGGTTTGCGCTTTTTCTCACGGTGCCCTCTGCAGCGGGTTTGATTGTCCTCGGTCGACCCATCGTGAGTTTGCTCTATGAGCGGGGGGCGTTCACCGAGACCGATGTCGGGCAAACCGCCGCAGCCCTCGCCTTTTACGCGGTGGGTTTGTTGGGATACGCCTGTCTCAAGGTCGTGACCCCGGCCTTTTACGCGGTTGACCGCCGGTTTATCCCGATGGTGGTCGGGATGGTGAGTATCGCGGTGAATGCGGGGCTGAATTACTACCTGATCTTTCGCGTTGGCCTCGGTCACGTTGGGCTTGCACTCTCCACCAGCCTCCTGGCGTTGCTGAATTTTCTCATCCTTTATCTCTGGATGGGCCGCATCCTTCGCGGCTTAGAGACACGGCGACTCCTGGTTGGGCTAGGAAAATTGGCCGTGGCCGGGGGGGGGGTGGCTGGGGTCGCCTGGATGGGGACTGATTGGGTGATTACGCCTCTGGTGTCGGGAAATTTATGGGTGCGGGCTGCTGCCTTGCTGGGGGTGATCGGCATTTCCGGAGTCGCCTTTCTCGGTTCCTGCCTCGCGCTTCGGATGGAGGAAGTCCACCTGATCGTCGGCCTGTTAAAGAAAAAATTGCGACGGGGATAGCCCGGGTTGGCCCTCGTATCGTGCCCTTAGCCAGGGAAGAACCCGGGCGGGCCAGTGTCCGCCAAATTTTTCACGAACCGTCGATGCAACCCATCTGTTCCCTCTTCCCCCTTTTCAGCTTTCGCACAATCCATTATGACGAAGGGATGCCCCAACCCAACATTCTCTTCATCACTAGCGATCAGCAGCATTGGAATACCATCGGTCGTTTCTTCCCCGAAATTCGCACGCCGGCCCTTGATCGGCTCACACGGGAAGGGACGACTTTTACTCGCGCCTATTGTCCCAACCCGACCTGCACGCCCTCCCGCGCCTCGATGATCACCGGGCGGATGCCGAGTCGCCACGGCGCGTGGTCGCTCGGCACGAAGCTGCCGGAAGCCGTTCCCACCGTCGGCGATCTTCTTCAGCAAGCGGGTTACGGCACGGGGCTGATCGGCAAAGCCCATTTTCAACAACTCGTGGATCACCTGGATTACCGTTCGCTCGAGTCCCACCCACTCGTCCGCGACCTGGGGCGTTGGAAGGATTTTCATGGTCCCTTCTATGGTTTCGAACATGTCGAACTGGCCCGTAACCATTGCGACGAAGCGCATGTCGGTCAGCATTACGCCCTGTGGATGGAGGAGAAGGGGCTGCCGAATTGGGCGGACCATTTCCAAAACCATTGGGGGTCCTATGAATACGGCGGGGCAAAACGAGGGGGTCAACACGGGCGTTGGACGCTGCCCGAAGCCTATCATCTCAATCGCTGGATTGAAGAACGTTCTATCGCTTTCATGGAACGGGAACAGGCCGCCGACCGACCGTTTGTCTGTTGGGCCAGCTTCTTTGATCCTCACCCGCCCTACCTTGTGCCAGAGCCGTGGGACAGCCTCTATGATCCCGCCTCCCTCACGGTCCCGCAGGTCACCCCAGGCGAGCACGACCGCAACCCCCGCCATTTCCAGCTTACCCAGGAAGCGAAACCCGATTTCCATCCCTGGCAGGAAACAGCGCAAGGTAGTCATGGGATGCATTCTCACCTGCGGGACCGGGAGGTTTTGGCCAAAGATATCGCGATTTATTATGGGATGACCTCCTTTATGGATGACGCCATCGGTCATATTCTAGCCTGGCTCGACCGCGCCGGGCTCTCGGAAAACACGCTGGTTGTTTTCACCAGCGATCACGGCCATTTTTATGGTCAACACGGGCTGACCGCCAAAGGTCCTTTCCACTATGAAGATGAAATCCGGGTGCCCTTTATTGTGCGCTGGCCCGGGCATGTCCCCGCCGATCAGCAAAACGCGGCGCTCCAATCGTTGGTCGATCTTCCCACCACCTTCCTCCAAGCCGTCGGAGCCCAACCCGACCCGGAAATGCAAGGGGTGAACCAGCTCCCTGTCTGGACAGGCCAGGCTTCGAAGGCGCGCGAACGGTTGACTGTCGAGTTCCGCCATCAGCCAACTACTATTCACCTCAAGACGCTGGTCGAAGCGCGGTACAAACTAACCGTTTACTACAATCAACCCGAAGAAGGGGAACTCTTCGACCTCGAATCCGATCCGGGTGAAATTCATAACCTTTGGCATGATCCCGCCGCCAGCGGTCTGAAAGCGGACCTCACCCGGCGGCTGCTCGATTATGAGATGGGCCAGGAACCGCTCTGGATGCCCCGCGTCGCTGCGGCCTGATCTCCATGCCTCTCGCATTTTCGACTTGCTGGAATTCTCACCGCCACCGGGACGGCCAAGAAATGATAGTGGAAATTCGCAGCCTCGGGTTTCGCCTTGCCGAGTTGGGGCACGGCGTGAAACTCTCCCTCATTCCCGGCATCCGGGAAGCGCATCGGCAGGGAGCGGCCTTTTCCAGTTTGCACAACTTCTGTCCGGTGCCAGTGGAAATCCAACGCGCTTCGCCGGACTGCTATCAATTTACCTCCCACCGCGAAGTGGAACGGTCTCGCGCCCTCCGGCTCACCTATCAGACTATCGATCTGGCGGTGGATTTGGAAGCGCCCTTCGTGATTCTCCACTTGGGTGCGGTTCCCATGGAAGCAGCTACCGATGTCCTGGAAGAAACGGCCGGGCGCCACGGTCTTTATTCCCGCCACTATACCGACCGCAAACTGGCTCTGGTCGAAAAGCGGGAACGGCTAGCCGGGACGTATTACCATCGCGCTTTAGCCGCCCTCCGGCATTTGGCGGAATACGCCGCCGCTCGAAACATTCATCTCGGCATCGAAAGTCGCCATGGTTATGAGCAGGTCCCGACCGAACGCGAAATGCTCCGGATGTTAGACGAACTCAACTCCCCCTTCGTCGGCTATTGGCACGACTTCGGCCATGTGCAAATCAAAGCCAACCTCGGCCTTCTCAATCACGAGCAATGGCTCAAACAAATCCGGCATCGCCTGCTCGGCTGCCATCTGCATGATGTCCGCTGGCTGGCACGCGATCATCAGCCGCCTTTCCGGGGAATGATCGATTACGATACTCTTCTCCCCCTTCTGCCCAAAGATTGTCTTTTTGTCTGGGAAATGAGTCCCAGCCGTCCGCTCGACCAGGTCGTGGAAGCCCGGGACAAATGGGAAGCCCGTTTTGGTATATGAAAAAACTCATTATCACGTTGCTGCAAATTCTGCTCACGGTTGGGATAGTTTACTGGGTCTTTCGCGACCCTGAAAAGCGGGCCGAAATGGTCCTCACCCTGCGCAACGCCGACACCGGCTGGCTGCTGACGGCGTTTGCTGCGTTTGCCGGCATTCTGCTCGCCGGGATGTTTCGTTGGATGCTCCTTCTACGGGCGGTGGGGATTGAACTCGCCCGTTGGCGGGTCGGGTGCCTCTTCATGATCGGCATGTTCTTCAATGCGTTCATGCTCGGCTCCACCGGCGGTGATGTCGTGAAAATGTTCTATATTTTCCGCGAAGCTCCAGACAAGAAGACCTCCGGCCTCGTCAGTATTGTTGTGGATCGGGTGATCGGGCTGACCGCCCTCATTCTGATCGCGGCGATCTTTGTCGTGTGGAAATATCCATGGCTGACCAGCGATCCGGTCGCGGCCCGGTATGTCTATGGTCTGCTCCTGATTTTGGCCGCCGCCATCGGGGGGCTTGGGTTTGTCGCCGTGATCGCGGCCCTTGATCTCGCGCAAAAACTTCCTTCCTGGATGCCGCTTCGTGCGAAGCTGATTGAGGTTTCCGATGCGCTCCGCGTCTATGGAGGGGCGCCCGGGGTGCTTGGGGCGGCCTTTCTCCTCTCTATCATCGGCCATCTCAGCATGTTCCTTTCCTTCTATTTCCTCGCCCATGGCTTCTCTGCCGGCGTTGCCTGGATTTCCTTTTTCGCCATCATGCCGATCATCTCGGTTTACACCTCGCTGCCGATTACCTTCGGTGGGTTGGGGGTGCGGGAAAAGCTATTTGAAGATCTCCTTGGCAAACTCGCCGGGGTGCCCGCCGAGGCGGGGGTGCTGATTGGTTCCGCCGGCTTTGTGCTCTTTATCCTCTGGGCGCTGGTGGGAGGCGTCATTTATCTTTTTTATCGGACCAGCCGGGGGAGCCCGGGCGAGGTCGACGAACCCATTGGAGTCGAGGCACCGCGTCATGGCTGACCCTCCTTCCAACCGCCCTTGGGTGATCGCCAACTTTGCCCTGAGCGCCGATGGTAAAGTCACTACCATCGGTCGTCTCCCCTCCCTCTTTACTTCGCCGGTGGATAAACAACGGCTCCTCGCCATTCGCTCACGCGGCGATGCCGTTATGGCCGCCCGCGGGACGGTAGAAGCCGACACGATGAGCATGACCATCCCGGACGCCGCTTTGGTGGCCGAGCGGGTTGCTCGTGGACAGGGTCCGCAGCCGGTGCGGGTGGTGGTGAGTGGTAGCGGACAGCTTTCGCCCCAGCTCAAAGTCTTTCAACAACCCGGCGGTCCTGTCGTCCTCCTCACCACGCAAGCGATCAGCGAGCTGGCCCGGCAAGAACTGGCTCCCTGGGCGTTTGTCCATGCCATTTCGCCGTCCCCTCTCAATCTCGGAATCGCCCTCGCCCTGTTGCGGGCAGAATACCAAGTCGCTACTTTGGTTTGCGAAGGTGGCCCGACTCTGATGCATGCTCTCTTCGCGGGCGATTGGGTGGATGAAATTTATCTGACTTTGACCCCCTGGCTTTTCGGCGGTCGAGAAACCCCCACGCTCACCGGATCACCGGCGGACTTTTTTTCCGAGGCTAGGCGATTTACTTTGCTCTCCGTCGAGCAGATCGGGGAGGAATGTTTTACCCGCTATCAGAGAGATCGGTGAGGGGTGGCCGCGCAGCATCGTGAGCGTCACAAGTCCGGTTCCCAACAACCGGCCGGTGGAGGGCTTGGGCACCTGAGTATAAACCGAAAAACTCCACGCTCTTAGCTTTTGCAATGAGAATCGCTGATTCAGAAACGGCGCTGTTTGGTTAGCCGAATCTTTCGGCCTCGAGGCATGAGAAAGGATTTGAACCCCGCGAAACGGAGACGGGGAAAGTGGGCTGAATGGCATGATCAGCTTTTCAACACCTCTTCTTCCCCGGCATCAATCGTTCCTCCTAGCCCGAGCCGTAGCCAGCGTCCCCGCCAAAAAACCCGGCGTCCGCCGACCCAGGCGAACAGGTAAAAGAGCGGTTCGCACAAAAGGGCTGGCACAGCGGCGAGGGATAACGCCCAAGGTTGCCTCTCTCCGAAAAGCTCAGCGCTCAGGCGCACCAGAGCCACACGAGCAACCAAGGCACCTGCCAGCCAACCCCACGGCGCGCTGGCCAGCCAGGCCAGCCACCACCAAGCTCCCGTCATGACCAGCACGCTCGCCGCGTAGCCAGCCGGTTGGTTGCAGGCAAATGTCATACTCATCCGGCGCTGATGCCGCCACCAATCGATCCCGTTCATCGGTTCCGCTTCTAAGACCACCACATGATTCGTCAAATGGACCGGCACACCGAGGGCAGCGGCTTTTTTTTCCAATTGATAATCCTCCGCCAACCAGCCTCGCAAAGCAGCAAATCCCCCGAGTCGGGCAACCACTCCAGCGGGCACTAGCATCACGGCCCCAAGACAAAGCGCCAACTTCCCACAACCGCGCAACCACGCTAGGCCCGGCCATTGGCAAAGATGAAAACTCGCCCGGTCAAGCAGTAGCGGAAGCCCGCAGCCTTCGAATCGGTAAGGAAATGACCAGACCCCCTCGCCTTGCGCTGCGCATTCCCGCAGGGTAGCGAACAAGGCCGGAGTGGCCACGACTTCCTGATCGGCAATCACCCACCAATCCGGTGACTCATTTTCACTCGGGGCATGCTGCGCCAGGCGGGACACCTTCGGGTTGATCGCTTTCTCGTTTTGCGGCGGCAACGGGATTAACGCCTCGCCTAGCCTTTCCGCCGCTTGCCCAGCCCAGGTGTTCGGAAGGGAGTCAGTCAAAATCTCGACCCGATCCCCGGGCGCGGCCTGTTCGCGCCATCCAGCCAGCCGATGAATCAAGCGGGCATCCCAGCCCGTGGCCGGTTTGAGAATCCGGAGGGGAACGAAATCGGCCCGCAGCGGGGGCGAGCCACTCTTTTGCAACCAGCGGCGCGTCAAAAAAACCGCACCCGCTGCGTAGAGAAGACTCACGCCGAGTCCGACCACGGCTAGGGGCAGGAGTCGAGACGGCTGAGAGGAAGGAGAGGATGCCACGGCAGCGGTGGCGTCAGGGCCGCTCGGTTTCGACAAATCGCGCCCAGAGCCAGCAGAGATCGGAAAGCCGGTTCAGATAGCGGAGAATCTCCGGGTTGACCAACACGCGCTCTGCCAAATCGGCCACCCGGCGTTCGGCCCGGCGGCAGACGACGCGGGCTTGATCCAGAAAGGCGGAGAGAGGGGTGGTGCCGGGGGTGGCCCAGTGTTTAAAAGAAATTTCGTGGTTCTGTTCCAAGTCATCCACAAGTGCAGTGAGCCCGTCTACCATTGCCGCGTCGACAGGGGAAAACCGATCGGCGACATAGCGCGCACCATCTTCCTCAGCCACCGCCAATTCCCCCATTAGAGTGACGAGTTCTTTTTGGATCTGGAGAATCGCGGGCGCAATCTTCGGTTCTGAACAGTGGGCTCGGACGAGGCCAAGGGCGGCATTTAATTCATCGCAAGTTCCATAGGCTTCAACCCGAGGTTCTGTTTTGGGCACCCGTCGGCCATACATCAGCGATGTGGTGCCTTGATCTCCTGTCTTTGTAGCGATCGACATGGTCGTATGTAAACGCCAACCGATGACAAAACCAGTTGTTGTTCCTGATTTTTTAGCCCAATCCTTCACAAAAACAGGAAGGGTTTGCCCCGCAGATTTTCGGGTGGGGCGCGTAGTTCAGGCGCTTGCCCGTTAGGATGGGGCCAGTCGCGACAGAGGGACTGGCCCGCTTTCCCACAGAGAGGGCCATGCTTTCCACGGGTCGCCCGCTTTTCGTGCGCTGCCAAGTCGGTGCTCTCACGTGCGGGGAACGATCAGGCGCGGCGTCGCCGGAAACAGGCTAAACCACCCAGCCCGATGGCGAAGAGGGCCAGGCTGGACGGTTCGGGCACGACGGTCAAATTCAGGCTGCTCAATGCGGCACCCCGCGCCTCCCCTCCCAATCCCAAGGCGTTTGTGTCGAAATCATACCCTTGTATCTCTAGAATCACATTTCCTGCGCTGGCGGCAGTGGTGAAGCTGAAGGAGAAGGTGTCGGTGTTGTCTACTGTAACGATATTCAACGTCTGGGTCCCTCCCACGATGCCGGGACCCGTCAGCCGATATTGCCCCCCGCGATTGGCCGGACCGCCATTGGTAGACTCGCGGCTCCCGAAGAGGGTCATGGTAAAGGCGGTATCCGTCGCCAGCCCGGTCAACGTCACCGTGCCGATCGTGCCGGGGTCGCCCGCTACAGTCTGCCAAGCTCGGAAGTAATCGAGGTTGGCGGTGGTGGGGGCGGGGACGCCGGGGTCCGTTCCCATGGTCTGAGAGGATTGGAATCCAGCGGTCGCGAGAGCAATTCCCGTGTTGTCACCTCCGTCGTTGATGAGATCGGCAATAGACAGATTCAAGTTAACATTATTCCAATTCCCAGCGGTGGGGGATGCGCTGTTAAAATCGATCAGAATCGTCTGGGCGGAAACATTCAAGGTGATCGCAGCGAAGAGGACGGCGAAGAAAGGGAGGAGGCATCGGGTTTTCATGGCTCAAATGGGCGGGGGGGTTCTGTTAAAGAACAATATCATGATCCGGCTCCATCCATTGACAACTTCGCCAATCATGTAACCGTTGATGCTATGGCGGGAGTTTGGTTAAAAGATGTGGCGCTGGCAGCAGGGGTCTCGGTCTCAGCGGCTTCGCATGCCGTGAATCGGACGGGGACCTTGGCCGAAGCAACCCGGCGGAAGGTGTTGGAGGCAGCGGAACGAATTGGTTACCGGCGGAACCCGCATCTATCCGCAATCGCGGCGCGGCGGTTCCGTCAAGCGGGCCATTTCACTCCGATAGCCTGCCTCAGCTTTTTCGATGGGGCAGCGAGGCACCGGGTTCCTGGGGTGCTGAAAACGGAGGCGTTGGAGGGGGAATTGCAAAAGCTAGGGATGCAAATTGTGGAGACCGGGAATTATTTGGACTTGGAAGCCGCGCGAAAGGTCTTGGACCAGTTGTTTAATCGGGGGGTAGAGGGGATTTTCCTTGGTAACGTCAGCCGTCCGGAGCTGCTGGCCTCCCTCGATTTCGGGCGCTTTTGTGTGTTGGGCCTGGGGGATATGCCGAGCGAAGCGGGGGTTCATCGCATCGAACCCAACTGGATCCAGGCGGTGCAGGATGGTTTTCGTCATTTGCACGAAGTCGGCTGTCAAAGGATCGGGGCCATTTTCCCGTCGCAAACCCCGTTGAGTGATCAGGACCGCTTGCGAATCGGGGCCTATCGGGGTGAGAGCGAAGCATGGGAAAAGAGCCCAGGATTGCCGATCTTCACGCGGTTAGACGGGCGAGGATTAGTGTCCTGGTATCGGCAGGTGCGCCCCGACGGGTTAATCGTGCACGGGGTGCCCATGATCTACCGGCTGATCGAATCAGGCGTGGCGATTCCGGACAAAGTGCGGGCGGTCTTGGCGATGCGAGCCAGCGAGGCGGACGAATGGTCGAAACGGTTCCCAGGAGCGGTGATGAACGCGAGCCAAATGCGCACGACAGCCGCCCGGATGCTCTACGATATGATCACGCACGAAGAGCGCGGGCGCCCGACCATGGCGCGAAGTATCCTCTGCCAAACCTCTTGGGTAAACCCCGGTGGAGCCTGATATCAGTCATCAAACAATCCGAGCCGATAACAGGCGCTCTGTTAACCCGGATGACACGAGGCTCTTGCCTTTTTGGACGTGTTGTCCGATCAAGCGGTTCACTTGTCGCAGCCCTGCGTCGTGCTCTTGTCCTGACGGAGTCTTTTGAGCTTTGCGCCTTCCGTGAGAAGAAAGGGACCACAAAAAAATGACTCTCCGTCATGAGACATCGACCGCTTACAAAAAAGATTAGCCGCCAGGCGGTCGTGCGCGTCCATCGCGCCATCCACCCTCATCTCTTCGGGAGCCGAATCTTGGATGTCGGTGCTGCCGAGGGCGCACTCGGCGCTGCACTCGCGAGAGACGGCCATGACGTGACCTTGCTCGATGTGGTCGATCTCAACCGTTCTCCGCTGCCCTTGCGGCTTTATGACGGTCTGACTTTCCCGTTTGAAAATGACAGCTTCGATACGGTGATTCTTTCCCTCGTGCTGCACCATTGCCGGGATCCCGGACGTGTGTTCAATGAAGCGATCCGGGTAAGCCACAAACGCCTTCTGATATCAGAATCTGTTTACCGAACACTTCCTGGCAAATGGATGTTGGCCGTTGCGGATCGGATTTTCAACGGTCTGCGTAGTGGGTGGAAAATGCCGGGAGCGCTGCACTTTAAAAAAGCCGTTGAATGGCGTCGGCTATTTGCCGCCCATGGGCTGATCTTGCACGAGGAATTAGATCTGTCCCATGGAATCCACCGTCATGCGCTATTCATTTTGGACAAAGCGCCGCTTTCGCCACCACTCTGCCGTGATGAACCCTTTATCCCGTGACACAAAAGACCACGGGGCACTTGCCACCGGAGTTTCTGTCATCATCCCAGCCCTCAACGAGGCCGGGGTGCTGGATGAGAACTTGCGCGTGGTTGCCGCTGGGCGACCGCATGAAATCATCGTCGTGGACGGCGGCAGTCGAGACTCGACTCGGGACATCGCAAGGGCGTGTGGAGCCACCGTTCTGGAGTCCGCCCCAGGTCGGGCCCGGCAAATGAACTGTGGGGCGAAACAGGGAACCGGTGAAGTCCTGCTCTTCCTTCATGCCGACACCCGGTTGCCGCCCGACTGGCCGGAAGCGATCTCCTCTACCTTAGTTGCCCCCGGAACCGTGGCGGGTGCTTTCGGATTTAAAACCGCCGGGGGCTTCGTCGGACAAGCTCTGCTCGAATGGGCGACGAACTTCCGTTCCCGCCATTTCCAAATGCCCTACGGCGACCAAGCCCTGTTTTTGTGGCGGTCCACGTTTGAGGCCCTTGGCGGATTTGCTGACCTGCCTATCATGGAAGATTATGATTTCGTCCAAAGGCTGCGGCGCCTG
>CAZSPO010000071.1:0-11901 GCA_964608775.1 uncultured Chthoniobacterales bacterium
CGTGCCATCACGTGATACCAAGCCCCCTCGAATTCACTGCGTAACGAACGCGCCAAGGATGGAGCTTTCAGCCCATTAGAGAAATCTTGTCAAGATTCGTCACCTGACCCGAATGGCCCTTACGAACGGGTGTTTCGCAAGGTGCGCGCCTTCCGGAAACTGGCCAAAACCTGACCCATTCCGCAGCCGTTGCGGACAAGGGAAATTGGGGGAAGAGTGTAGAAATGGATTTCCTCCGCGAAAAGCCCGATTTTCAGGCCAAGCTGCGCGAAGTCCCCCATAAGCCGGGGGTTTATCTCATGCGGGACCGGTTAAACCGGGTCATTTACGTCGGGAAGGCGCGCGATCTCCGCAAGCGGGTGGGGCAATATTTTATGCCGTCCCGGAAAATGACCGCTGACCGGAAGACCCGAGCGCTTCTGGAGAGCGTATGGGATTTTGAAACGCACCTGGTGAAAAGCGAACCGGAAGCCCTGCTGTTGGAGGGCCGTTTGATCAAAGAATACCGGCCCCGTTACAACATCAGTTTCCGGGATGACAAACGGTTTCTGTTGGTCAAAGTCAATCTGACTGATCCCTTTCCCCGCCTTCAACTCACCCGGGTACGGAAAGAGGATGGCTGCCGATATTTTGGGCCTTTCGCCCATTCAGGTGCGCTTCGGGCGACGCTGAATCTGATGAAAAAACAGTTTGGCCTGCGATCATGCCGCCCGGCCGAGCCCGGGGAGGCGGATTACAAACATTGCCTCGATCATATTATTAAAAATTGCTCTGCCCCCTGCATCGGGAAGGTGACGCGGGAAAGTTACCTCACCCGGGTGGAGGCTGCATGTGCGTTTTTGGAGGGGAAATCGGGGGAAACCGTCGAGGCGTTGCAGGTCGAAATGCGGCGGGCCGCAGAGAAACTTGATTTTGAACGAGCCGCCCAGCTGCGGGACATGATCGACGATCTGGAGCGAACCACTAAACCGATGCGGCGGTTCACACGTCATAGCCTCCCGAGCCGACTCGATCCGGCGGCGGATCTCGCCGCCTTGGGCGAAGCGCTCCAGCTCGCGGGTCCTCCCGCTTTGATGGAGTGTTTTGATATCTCCAATATTTCCACCACCCACATTGTCGCCTCGATGGTTTGCTTCCGGAACGGCACCCCCGAAAAAGCCCTCTACCGACGCTATCGCATCAAGAGCGTTATGGGGCAGGATGATTTTGCCAGCATGGCGGAGGTGGTGCGACGGCGGTATGCCCGGATTTTGGCAGAAGCCCGGGAAGCCGCTCCGGAGTTAGCCGAGACGCAAGAGGCTCCGGTCGAAGCCGTCCGGCGGTTGATTCGCGAACGGGAGGCAGCGGGTCGGCCTCTCCCCGTCCGGCTTCCTGAACTGGTGATCGTCGATGGCGGACGAGGCCAGTTGGGGGCCGCCTGCCGGGAGCTTCAGCAACTGGGGCTCACCGATTTGCCGATCATCGGGTTGGCGAAAGAGTTCGAGGAAATTTATCGACCGGGTCGACCTCTGCCGCTCCGGTTGCCTCCCGATTCCGGCGCGCTGCAATTGCTGCAGCGGATTCGGGATGAGGCGCATCGGTTTGCGAATGGTTATCACCAGCTCCTGATGAAAAAGCGGATCGGCGAGAGCTTGTTGGATGATTGCCCCGGCATTAGCGAGAGCCGGAAAAAGGCGTTGCTCGAACGGTTCGGATCGGTGGAGCGACTCAGAAAAGCGGCTCCAGCCGACATTGCAGCCACCCCGGGCATCGGGGAACGGCTGGGCGCGATCCTCGTGGAGTTTCTGGAAAAAAGTCGGCGCCGCACCCAAGCGGATTAACGCTCGACGCACTGCCTCTTCTGCCTATGTTGCGCCGCATGAGAGCACTGGTGATGACCGGTTTCCTGGTAGGAGCTTTCCTGCCCGCAGCCCCCGCCCAATCCGACATCCAATCCGACATCCAACCCATCCCGATTCTTTCTGGTTCGAGCCGAGAGGACGAGAGTATCGAGCCGACCTGGGAAACCCGCCCCCGCGCACGGACTTACCGTTTGGAAATTCCGGCTGCACGCGGTCAGATCGTTGATCGCAACGGGGAACCGATGGCACTCACCCGGCTCGGCTTCAATTTGTCTCTCCATTTTCCGAATCCATTTGAGACCAACGATCAGAAGGTCCTTGATTTCGCCTACTCGCAAATCGCCATGGCCTCCAAAACCCTTGGACGCCAAATTGAAGTGCCGCAGGAGCTGATTCTCAAGCATTTCGAAAACCGCGGGCTTTTGCCGCTCGATATTCTCTATGATCTCGCGCCCGAAGAGGTCGAAATTGTCCGCAGCCAAATGACCTCCTCCCTCCAGTTGCGGCCCATTTATCGGCGCTTTTATCCGCAGGGAGCCACGGCCGGTCACATCGTCGGTTATGCGGGTCGGGCCGGAAGAATGGCGGATGGGCCCCTGCAAAATCGGGATCTGCTTTGGCCCGACCTCGAAGGGCGGGAGGGGTTGGAGCGGACGTTCGATGACCAGTTGCGAGGGAAAAATGGGGAGCTGCGGCTGACCTTTGATGAAAACGGGAAGCTCACTTCGGAACGGATCTCCCGTCAACCGGTGCCCGGCTATAATGTTGTGCTGACGCTGGACCTTCGATTGCAGCGGATCGCGGAAAAAATCCTGGCCCAGAGCACCAAGCGGAGCGCCATGGTGATCATGGATCCGCGCACCGGAGACATCCTTGTGATGGCTTCTCACCCGACTTATGACCCGAATCTTTTTACGCCTTCCATTGATGAAGCGACCTTCGCCGAGCTTCGGGACGACCCCAATATCCCGTTGATTCCCCGGGCCTACCGTTCGGCCTACCCGCCAGGGTCCACCTTCAAGATCATCACGGCTTTGGCGGCGTTGGAAAGCAAGACAGTCTACCCCAAAGACACCATAGAGTGCCCCCCTTCGTTCACGCTGGCCGGGATTGTTTTCAACAATAACACCCGGTCCCATCGCGGGTTTATCAATGTCGTGAGCGCACTTGCCCAGTCGTGTAATACATGGTTCTACCGAGTCGGCGTCAACATGGGCAAAGGCCCCTTGCTGGAATGGGCGCGCAAGGTGGGGATGGGTCGGCGGACCGGGATTCCGCTGGTGGGCGAAGCCGCTGGTCGTGTTCCAGACGACGAATACATGCAGCAGCGGCACAACCGGGTGATTCTCGACGGCGATGTTTGCAATCTTTCCATTGGACAGGGCGATCTGCTGGTCACTCCCCTCCAAATGGCCCAGGCCATGGCGACCGTGGGTAATGGCGGCACCCTCTATCAAACCCGGCTCGTGCAGCAGGTGCAGACCCTGAACAACGAAGTGGTCAGCGCCTATGAAGTTCGGCCTCGCGCCCTGCTTGGTATCAACGAAGAGACGCTCGAGACCCTCGACAAAGGGGTGCGCAAAGTGGTGACAGGCGGCACAGGCACTCGGGCCTCCGTCAGCGGAGTGAAGGTGGGCGGAAAAACCGGCACGGCGCAATGGGGACCGAAAAATAAGGAACGAACAGCGGCTTGGTTTTCCGGATGGGCTCCGGTGGACGAACCGATTTATGCGTTCGCTATCGTGGTGGAGGGGGGGGTTGGCTCACGAATCGCCGGGGGGACCACCGCAGCCCCGTTGATCGGGAAATTCCTGCGGGAAGCATTTCGGACAAATAAAAAGTCCAAGAATTGAGCCGTCAGGGTCACCCCCCCCCAGTCTCATAAAACCAGGCGTGTTTGCTTGATCTTTTTGCGCAGAGCTTTGTCGTTCAGGCGGTTATGTATCACAACGGATACACCCCCGCCTGAACTTCGCGCTCTGCACAAAAATCGTCGGCGCAACCCTTTCCTGTTTTTATGAAACAGGGGGGTCAACTCAAAGGCTTGAAGAGGGGAACCCTCGGAGTCGTGTGGCCGCATTGGCGGCATGGCGGCTTCCGGGCATCGATTCCAGGACTTGCTCGTAAATGAGTCGCGCTCGCTCTGGATCGTGCCCTTGCGCCGCGTAAAGATCTCCGAGTTGAATGGCGAAACCGCCAGCTTCATCGGGGGGCCATTCCCTTTCCAAAGCGCGTTCCAGCGTCCGAATGGCACTGGCGGGATCCTCCAACCGATCTAAATGCAACCGACACAACTCGGTCACGGCCAGGGCGTCGTCTGGGTGGTCGGCGATAATTTTTTCATAAGCCGCTTGAGCGCAACGAAACTCCCCCCGGGCGAGGCAGGCGATTGCCGTGCGATGCGGATCGGGCCCGAGCGATTCGGTGCTGCCGTAAATCGTGTTCCCTAATAATTCGCCGATCATCGGCAGAATGGTCATGGCAAGCAGCACGCCCCCGACGAGCGCGGTGCCGAGAAAGCCGAGAAAAAGACCGATGACTTTCGAAGGATCGGCTCCGCCATCGGCCTCCCATTCGCGGAGCTGGAGCAAAAGCCAGGCCGCCAAGAAGGCCAATCCCAAACCTGCAAATAAACGGGGGAAACGACTCATCAGACACGAGGCATGAATCATGAATTGTGCCAAACTGGCAAGCCTGCATGGGCAGGGATGCGACGAAATCGTTTCAATATGAAGGGTGAGAAATAGGCAAAAGAGGGTTGACGCAGCCTTAAGAAATCAGATAAAGCCCTCTCTTTGTCAGGGAAACAACCCGCAAACGAGCGTTCACCGCCTCTAAATAGACCTTACCAGTCATCCCCATGCGCCCACTGATTCTCATTTTTGCAACTTCGGCGACCTTCGGTTGCCTTGTCATCCCCGCGTCGGCAGCCGATCCATCAGCAGAAGCGCGTTACCAGGCGCTCTTCCGGGATGAGCTTCACGGCGTGGTTCCAGCAGAGTCCGCATCGGAAACGGTGTCAGAGGTGGTGCCACAGGCGGTGCCCCCTCAAGATATTCCGGTGCCAACGATGCGCCTGAGCGCTCCAGAACCCCAAAAGCTGTATCCCACTCAAGATCGCTCCCCGTCGCCCAGGCGCGTTGTGGCTGCTGTGACCGATGATCCGCAAATTTTCGAAACGCCGGATGGGGTGCTGGAATCGAGTGCGGTGGTGGGGAGTTCGGAGGATTTAGACTTCGGGTTGGGCCGTTTTGAAAGTCTTCCCTTTCGGGTGAATGCCTCGATCCGGGAGGGTTATGACACAAACGTCTTGTTGTCGCGAAATCCTGTCGGCAGTTGGTTCACTGAGTTTGGGCTCGATTTGTTTTACGAAGCTTCGGACCCACGGTTCAGTTTGGAGTTTGGAGTCTTTGGGGATATTATCCTATTTTATCATCGCCCCGGGCAAAATTTGGATTGGAATACAGGATTTAACTTAAGAGGCAGTTACAAATTAACGCCTCGAGCGACTTTAAACTTCCGAAGCGGGTTGACCTATCGGTTAGAGCCGGATGTGACGTTGGTGGGAGGTAACTCGCGGAATGTGGGTGGGTTTGTGAATACGAACAACGTTTTTGAAATTGATTATATCTGGACCGAGCGGGTTAGCACGGGCACTAATTTTCGTCTTGGAGCATTCGTTTATGAGGAAAAAGCTGCGGCGGACCAGCAAAACCGGATCAGCTACACAATCGGACAAGAATTCCGGTATCTAGTGCAACCGACCATTACCGCTGTGCTCGATTATCGTTTTCTATACAACAGTTACATGACAGCACCTCGCGACAGCACGAGTCACTTCGTATTGGCCGGTGCGAATTTCCAATTTGCCGAACGGTTGGGAGGCAATTTTCGCGGAGGCATGGAGTTTCGTAATTTTGCGCAATCAGCAGGAGGAGGGAATCAAAGCTCGCCGTTTTTTGAAACAGCGATCGATTATGAATATTCCACAGACTCCACCGTGGTGTGGACGCTTCGGTATGGGCTAGAAGAATCCTCCGTGGCGGGGCGCCGAGACAGGGAGACCCTTCGAACCGGGATTTCAGTGAATCATGCTTTCACCCCTCGGATTACGGGGAGTGTTGGGTTCTTTTATGCTCATGATGATTATGACGCGGTGGCCCTCCAGCCTTCGTTCCAAGATAATAGTTTTGATGCCACGGCGGCGGTTCGCTACTCTATTAACCGGAATCTAGCGGTTGAAATGAGTTATCTCTACAAAGAGTTTCTCTCCGGGATCAGCATTCAAAACTACGCAAGGCATCGGGTCTCGTTAGGAGCGGTCTTTTCTTTCTGAAGAGCTTGGCTTTCGAGCTTTTTCCCAAGGAAAAAGGGGAAGATGGATCCAAGGGACAGCGTGAGCACCAGCCCCTTTTCTTGAAGCGACGCTGAGGTTGGCCCTTGAATTGGAGTAAATCCTTGGTAGCCTTTATTCCAATCTTTTCCCCGCTATCTTATGGCTGACTCCTCCGAGGTTAAACTCCACTTTCTCGATTATTGGCGCGTGGTGCGCGTGCGAGCCGGCTTGGTCCTGCTCGCTTTTTTTCTGGTGGTCATTTCGGCGGGTGTGGCCACTTATTTTGCCCCCAGGAAATTCAAGTCCTCTGTATTCATGGAGCTCAAGGCAGCGGCGCAAACCGTGAATGTCTTTGGTGGCGAGGGCACCAGCGGGCGAGCCAGCCCATTTTTTGGTCCGACCCAATACGAAATTATTCAGCGGAAAGAAATTTTATACCCCGTTGTCGACAAACTTGATTTGACACGGAAATGGAGCGAAACCGGGACGCCTTTGACGCAGATGCAGGCGTATGGACTTCTCCGAAAGTTGTTGGAAGTGAAGCAGGTCCGAAATACGGAGATTCTGGAACTCACAGCAGAAAGCGAGGATCCCGTGGAGGCCGCTGAGGTCGTTAATGCCGTGGCGGCGGTTTACCAAGATAAAATTAAAGAGTTGGAGATGGGCCGCACCGACCTGGGACTTTCCGAGTTGGAGAGCAACGTTGTGGAGCAAGAGGCGAAAGTGGAAAGACTCTTTTCCGAGGTCAGCGAGCTAGGAGGTAACCTCCGTCAACATGATATCATTGACCTGAACCTTTCCCAGCCAGGAGATCTGCAAGACCCCAGTCGGGACATTTTGCTGACTAAGGAACGGGAGGTCAACGAGGCCAAGGCCAAACTGGCCGGCTTGCAAAGCCGGCTCCAACAGGTCGATCAACTAGATCGCGCGGAGTTGCTGAACGCCCTCACGCTGATTTCGATCCCGGATCCGACCGTTCAGAAGATCTTGCCACTTTATCAAGACGCCGTCGCGGCGGAGGCTGGGATGCTCAATTCTGGTCTGGGCGAGAAACATCCAGATGTGGTGGCACTTCGTGCCCAGATGGCGGTTTATCAAGAACAACTGGCAGCGGCTGACACGGCGATCCGCAGCTCGTTGCAGTCCGAAATTCGCGTTTCCCAGACCCAGTTAGCCGCTTTGGAAGAGCAGCTCGAGGAGGCCCGAAACCGGCAGCAAGCCGCCCGGGAGGTGAGTTCCGAGTATATTCAGAAAAAGGAGCTTTGGTTACAAGCGAAAGCTCAGCTCCAAGCGATGCGGGTCAGCCTTCAGACCCAGCGGGCCGAGCAGGAAATCCCCCGGATGCCCGCCATTATTTGGGAAGCGGCAGAACCGGCGACCGGGCCCTCTTCGCCCAACGTCATGTTAAATATGATCCTCGCGGTGGTCCTCGGCTTGATCGTTGGAATCGGCCTCGCCTTTTTCATCGAATACTTAGATACCAGCGTGAAGACTCTGGAGGAGGTGGAAACTTATTTGGGGGTGCCCGTGCTGGCCGTGGTGCCTTCCGGCATTGGATTGGTGAGCGAGATGGGGGCTGAATCGCCCGATGCCGAAGCTTACCGAATTCTACGGACGAATATTGAATTCAACCGGAAAACCCCCACGGCTAACACCATGGCCGTGGTCAGCGGTGGGGTGGGGGAAGGGAAATCGACGACGTTCCATAACCTCGCCCACATTTTCGCCCAGGGCGGCTACAGCACGGTGTTAATTGACGCCGACCTCCGTCGCCCCTCTCAACACCGCCTCTTTGGAATGGATAATGAGGTCGGGCTTTCCACTTATTTGATGTCGCAGATCCCGATTGATGACATCATTCAGGAATCCCCTCAGCCGAATCTCAGTGTGATCACCAGTGGAGCTTCCTCCGTCCAGGCAATTGGATTCCTGAACAGCCAGCGGATGACCGATTTTATCATGATGCTGAAGAATCGCTTCGACATCGTGCTCATTGATTCCCCGCCAATTCTTGGGGTCTCAGATGCGTCTGTGGTGGTGAGTGAAGCGGATTGCACCGTCATCGTGGTGCAACACCGCCGCTTCCCCCGTTCGATGCTGCAACGGGTCAAACAGTCGATCGTGAATGTCGGCGGGCAGATTGTCGGGGTGGTCCTTAACAACGTCGATGTCAGGAGCGACGCCGCTTACGGCTATTACACCAGCTATTACGACTATTACTCGGGCCAGGACCCGAAAAAGAAGCGTCGGAAAGCCGGGCAAAAAGGGAAGCCAGGTGAAAAACCGCAGCCGGTCAAAACCGCCGACAGGAAAGGAACCAACCCTGATGAATTCTAAATCGTTCTCGTTTCTGACTCTTTTCGTCGCTCTCGCACTCTTGCAAAGCTCTGGGCGAGAGGCGGTCGCGCAAGCGGATGTGAAACTGCGCAGTGGTGACTTCATCGAGTTGAGGATTGCCGGGGTGCCTGCCAGTGAGGTTTCGCTGTTTAGCACCCGTTACTTGATCGCCGACGATGGCACCCTGAACTTGCCGCACATTGGAAAAATTAAGGTCTCGGGCTTGGGGATCACCGAGATTCAGTCGCGAATTCAAAACGCCTATGTTTCTGCCGATATCTACACCAATCCAACCGTCATGGTGGTCGTCCAGACAGGAGACCGCTTTATAACGGTCGGGGGTGATGTGAAGTCGCCCGGGCGGGTGCCTTACACCAACGATTTGACTTTGTTGACTGCGATTAATGCTTCGGGCGGATTCACGGAGTTTGCGAATCAAGGTAAGGTGCGGCTGCTTCGTGGGAATAAAGGGTATGAGGTCGACGTCAAAAAAATTCGGGGCAATCCGCAGGATGACATCAAGTTGTTGCCGGGCGACAAAGTGGAAGTTCCGAGAAGCTTTTTTTAAACCCATTTCCCCAAGAGGCTAACTGGTGGCGATCAGGTCGCGGTGTCGGGCAAGGTACCCGAGGCCAGACCATAGGGTGAGGACGACCGTGACAGCAACCAGGGCTTGCCCCCAGACAAACATCCCGGCTGTGAAACCGGGGGGCACGAGATTGCCCCCGATCTCTTCCAAGGTCATCGCGAGCAAGAAATAGAGAATCGTGATGATCTGCCAAGCGGTCTTGTGTTTTCCGAGCTTTTCGGCGGGCAGGACAATGCCCTTGGAACTCGCGAGCATGCGAAGGCCGGTGATGAGGAATTCGCGGCTCACAATCACCACGACCGCCCAAGCGGGTAGCGCCCCGGTGGCGACCAGCATAATGAAAGCCGCTGCCGTCATGATTTTGTCCGCTAACGGATCCATCAATGCCCCGAAGTCGGAGGTCAACCCCCAGCGCCGGGCCAGGAACCCATCCAAAAAATCAGTGAGGCTGGCCAAGAGAAAGAGGGCGAGAGCCGCCGTGGCCGAGCCTGGCCATGGGATGGAAAGGCTGGCCACAAAAGCGATTGTCAGCACCAGCCGGCCGAGGGTCAGTTGGTTTGGGACGTTCATGAGGCAAAAAAGGCGATCAAAAGGTGGGATAACCCCCACGGGTTTCATGAATCATTGGGGTAAAGTCGGGAACAGGACAAGTTGGCAAGAAACCATTGCCACCGCCCGGAGCTCTTGTTACGACACCCACGCCGTTCGTGCAATTTATCCCTACACAACAACATGAGCCAATGTGACATCGGTTTGATCGGTCTCGCCGTGATGGGCGAGAACCTCGTTCTCAATATGGAAAGCAAAGGGTTCCGCGTCGCGGTTTACAACCGGACGACTGCGGTGACCGAAAAATTCGCGGAGGACCGGGCTGCCGGAAAAGCGATTGTGCCGACCAAAACCATGGAGGAATTCGTCGGAGCCCTAGCGAAACCGAGAAAAGCCATGATCATGGTCAAAGCAGGTGCCCCGGTCGATGCTGTGATTGACCAATTGGTGCCCCTTTTGGAGCGAGGGGATTGCATTATCGACGGAGGCAACTCGCTCTTTACCGACACCCAGCGCCGCACCAAGGCATTGGAAGCGAAAGGCCTGCACTTTTGTGGGACCGGAGTTTCGGGAGGGGAGGAAGGGGCTTTGAAAGGCCCTTCGATGATGCCGGGGGGGAGCCGCGCTTCCTGGGACATGCTGGGGCCGATTTTTCAACGGATCGCTGCCGTCGTCGAAGGGGAACCGTGTTGCCGTTACATGGGGCCGGATGGAGCCGGGCATTACGTCAAAATGGTCCATAACGGGATTGAATACGGGGATATCCAACTGATTTGCGAAGCCTACCACATCCTCAAGAGTCGGATTGCCCTGACCGCAGACGAGTTTCATTCGGTGTTCTCCGACTGGAACAAAGGGGAGTTGGACAGTTACCTGATCGAGATCACGGCGCACATCTTCAAGGTCAAAGACCCGGAAACTGGCCAACCGTTGGTCGATCTGATCCTCGACAAAGCTGGCCAGAAAGGGACTGGGAAATGGACGCTGCAATCCGCTATCGATTTTGCCGTGCCGATTTCCACCATTAATGCGGCTGTGGAAGCCCGGTTCGTTTCAGCTTTGAAAGAGGAGCGGGTGGCGGCTTCGAAAATCTTGCCGACGCCGGAGGTGGCTCCCTTTACCGGAGACAAACAGGCGCTCATCGATGCCGTGCGGGACGCGCTTTATGCGTCCAAGATTATTTCCTATGCCCAGGGGATGGAGTTGTTAGGCAACGCCAGCGCTGAATATGGCTGGAATTTAAATTTTGGCGACATCGCCACGATTTGGCGGGGGGGCTGCATTATTCGCGCGAAATTCCTCAACCGGATCAAGCAAGCTTATGAGCGGACTCCTGAGCTAAAGAATCTCATGCTCGACCCGTTCTTTTGCGAGGCCTTGGCAAAATGCCAGGCGAACTGGCGGAAAACGGTTTCTCTCGCCATCGAATGTGGCATCGCCGCCCCGGCTTTTAGTGCTTCATTGAGTTATTTCGACAGCTACCGCCAAGCTCGGCTGCCGGCTAATTTGCTCCAGGCGCAGCGGGATTTCTTTGGTGCCCACACTTACGAGCGGATCGATCAGGAAGGTTCCTTTCATACGGACTGGTTGAACGCTTGATTCAGGCTTGATCCCCGTTGAAAACCCCGTCCGACTCTCGGGTCGGGCGGGGTTTTGTCGGTTTGTCTCCTCCATGAAAACCTTCCCGCAGGAGCCGTTGCCGGAAGGTTCGGCCAATTGTTTTGGATTCGCATTCTTTAACGCGATTGCCTTCCAAATCTTTCTTGGGGCTCCGATGATTCTTTACGCCAAAACATTAGGGGCGGGACCGGTCGTGCTCGGCGTGTTCGCTTCCCTCACCCCGCTCCTGGCGGTCATGCAGATTCCGGCTGCCCATTTCATGGAATCGACCGGGTATAAAAAGCTGCTGTTAATGGGGTGGGGGATACGGAATCTTTTCGTGCTCCTGGTGGCCGGGGTGACGGTCCTGCCGTTCCTGGAAAACCAAGCCCGTTTGGCACTGCTGCTCGCGGCCTGTTTCGCTTTTAACCTCTCGCGGGGATTTACGGCCGGCGCTTGGATGCCGTGGATTAGCGATTTGATTCCGGAGACAGTTCGCGGGCGGTATTTGTCGCGCGAACAACTTTTCATGTATGGCGGCATGCTGGCATCGGTTGCGATGAGCGCCGCGGTGCTTCGGGGTGAATCCACGGACGCATGGCAGTTTGGGCTCGTTTTTTTTCTGAGTTTTTTAGCGGGCTCATCCAGCC
>CAZSPO010000072.1:0-11803 GCA_964608775.1 uncultured Chthoniobacterales bacterium
GTGGACCGTCACGGTATCGATCGAGCCGCCGCCCAAGCCGAACGGCAGCACGCCCGATTCGTGAAAAAAGGCCCGGACAAAGTCGCCCGGTTGCTGGCCACGCAGATTTTCGGCGGCACCGCCCATGCCGCAATGGCCATGGCATTGGGGTTTGAAGGACCTGCCACCACCAATGCCAACAGCTGTGCAGCCGGGGGGATTGCCGTCGGCGACGCCATTCGATTCATTCGCGAGGGACGGGCCGAGGTCATGCTCGCGGGGGGAGCGGAAGCACCGATTGCGCCGCTCACCTTCGCCGCTTTCGATTTCCTCGCCACCATGAGTCGGCATCCGGTGCCAACCGCTGCCATGCGCCCATTCGATTCGGGGCGGGACGGATTTGTAATGGGCGAGGGAGCCGCCATCTTGGTCCTCGAATCCCTCACCCACGCGGAAGCGCGTGGAGCCCGCATCTATGCGGAAGCCGCCGGGTGGTCGCTCAACAACGATGCCTGGCACATGACGACCCCGCGACCCGACGGCATCATGCTGCCACGCCTCATCCGGGAAGCCTTGGCTGACGCCAACACCCCGCCAGAAGCGGTCGGCCTCGTGAATGCACACGCCAGTGCCACCCGCATGAACGACCTCGCCGAAGCGGCTGCCATTCGAGCTGTCTTCGGCCCGAACGGCCCGGCGGTCCACGGGACAAAGCCGGTGACCGGTCACAGCCTCGGAGCTGCCGGAGCAATGGAGGCCGCCATTTGCTCCCTTGCCATTCACCATCGGTTGGCCCCCCCTACGGTCAACTGCGATCATCCCGATCCGGAATGCGAGATCGATCTCATTCGTCATGCACCTCGCTTAATCAGTCAACCGGCCGCCCTCAGCCATTCCCTCGGCTTTGGCGGCATTAACAGCGCCGTTCTTTTCCGTCAGGTCTGATCAAGCCCACATCCATCCATTCCTTTGCGGTTGCCGCCTAACGGAGATGCGCATAGGGTGAGGATCGTGATCGGGAAAACCGTCATGGCCCGCTGTGCGGCCTTCGCTCTGTTCCTCCTGGCCGGTCTCACATCGGCGCAGGAAAACGGCGGGCTCCGGGTCGATTACAGCCAGATCATGGCCGACCGCCTGCTCTGGCCCCCGCAAGTAACCTTGAAAAGCCCGGCAACCTTGATTTTAGAACGGGATGGCCTGGAGGCGGGCATGATCGAGCTGCCCGCAGGTCGGCTCGTCGATGTGGTCGCGTTAGCTCCAGACGGCATTCTCATCCAATTCGGTTCCGCCCGTGGGCAGGTCCCGCCGGGTGACACCGATCTGTTCGAGCAAATATCCTCCTCCACAATTGCCCGCCAAGTGCAGACCGCCCGGTTGGCCTTGATTGAGGAAGCCGCTGCCCTCATTGCCCCCCCCGAACCTTCCCCTTCGCCCAGTGCCACTCCGCCCGATGGCAAAGCACCGCAGGCTGCGCCCGATTCAATGCGTGGGCGGCGTCCCCTGATGAGCCCGCTTGAATTTGCCACGTTAAGCGACGATTTCGATGATCCCTCTACCATTACCCAGGGTTGGTCGGATCTGAGCCGGGCGGAAGGTGCTTATGACCACTTCAGCCGGGCAGAAATTCCCCGGCACGAACCCGGCCAGCTTGTCATCACTCCCCGCACCAGCATCTGGTATCAGCAATACCACGGCAACCTGCTGTTCAAAGAAGCCAGAGGCGACTTCTTTGTCACCACCCGGCTCGAAACCACGGATAAAGCCGGGCGTCGCCCCCCCGGCTCCCTCCAAGCTCTCGCGGGTCTCATGCTTCGGGTCCCCGCCCCCGACGGGCCGCAAAACTATGTTTTTTTCGGAACCGGAACGACCGACACCCCCGGCACTCTCCAGCTGATTGCCTCCTCTGTTCTGAACTCCGGAGACGCCGAGACCTCCCTCGCCGATACCGACCTCGCTGATGGCACCTCCCCCCTCGAAATCGGCCTACTCCGGGTGGGGGAAGCCATTCTCTGCCTCTATCGGGAGCCCGGAGCCGCGTGGCAATTGGCCACCCACTTTCAACGGCCCGATTTTCCTGTCACACTCCAGGCCGGGGTCACCGCATCAGGTGATCTGCTCACCGCCAAACAATCCCCGCCCGATGTCCATAATTCCCGCGGCGTCCGAACCGGTGACCCCGATCTTCGCGCCCGCTTCGATTTTGTTCGGTTCCGCCCGCTTCTCGCCG
This sequence comes from uncultured Chthoniobacterales bacterium, assembly GCA_964608775.1. Taxonomy (GTDB): domain Bacteria; phylum Verrucomicrobiota; class Verrucomicrobiia; order Chthoniobacterales; family CAZSPO01; genus CAZSPO01. Next base: position 2,207 of record CAZSPO010000072.1, read on the forward strand.
CGTTACGCGAATTGCAAAACCCGGAGGAAATCCGTGAGATTCTCAGACCCAAGGACTAACCTCAATTTATTATGATAAAGACAACTTGACGAAACATCGACGCCCGTTCCGAATCGTGCATCGAAAATTACCCCCAACTCGTAACTCCCACACACATCATCATCCATCATGTCCGCAAACATCACCACCCCGCCCTACGCCTGGACCACTTCTCGCACGTTCCCACCCTTCAATCTTGAGCGGCTCCTGCGCACTGTCTTCCGTCCGAAATCGGGCGAAAAAGTCGCTATCCTCATCGATCTCGACGACCCCCGCGAAGTCGCTAATTTTCAATTCCTTAAAAATCCCGACCTCACCATTCAACGTCATGCCTATGAGGTTTTCTATGAAGGGCTTCGTAACGGTGTGCTCGATAAACTGGGAGCCACCGGCGGCGACTTCTTTGCCTACCAAGTCACGGGCGGCAGCAACCTCGATCTGCCAGATGAAGCCTTCGATTCCACCGGTAAACAGCTCAGTTTCACCCGTGATATCTATCCCAATTACAGCCTGATTCTCTGTGTCTCCACTTATTCCGCCACTGCGCCGCTCACAGCCAGCGCCAAGGAATTTGGCTTCCGCGGAGCCACACTGCATGGTCTAAACAAGGTCATTCTGAACAGTGGTCTCGCGGTCGATTACCATGATGTGAGCCGAGATGCAGAAAAACTCCGGCTCGGAGTGACTCAGGCTGATTGGGTCGAAATCGATTTCGCCTTCGAGGGAGTGACCCATACACTCCACCTTGAGCTCGGTGGTCAAGAAGCTCAGAAAAGCCATGGATTGTGTCAGGACGAACCAGACGTTGCTAACCTTCCCGCCGGCGAGATCTATTTTGTTCCCGACGATGCATCAGGCGCTTTTCCAATGAAATACAGCGACGGCACCATCGGTCTCATGCAAGTCGCCAAGGGCCGCATTCAATCCGCTACCCTCTTGCGAGGATGTCAGTCAACGGTCGATGCTCACAACGAAAAGCTGAAAAGTGACCCTGTCACCGGTGAACTCGGCGAGCTCGGTTTCGGCACCCAGGAGCTTCCCGTTAGCGGTCGGGATATCCAAGACGAAAAAATTCGTGGCACCATGCACGTCGCCACCGGTCGGAGTGATCATCTTGGCGGCACCCTGACTCCGGATCGGTTTTCTAACAAAATGAATGCGACGCACGATGATATTTTGTTCGCCCCTTTTAAGACTCCGGAATTCGATGTCCCGCAGGTGCGCATGCATCGCAATGGGAAAACGTCGGTGCTCATTGAGCATTACGTCATCAGCGATTATCTTCAGGGACTCTTGGAATCTTGATGGCCGCTGGCGACATTTACGAGACCGACGAAAGTCTCGCTCAATACCTCCTCTTTCATTACGGGGCTCCAGCCGAACAGATGCCCTGGTCTTTCGGCCCGATGCGCGCCTTGGATTATCCGGTGCGGACCGTGACCGAACTGTTGGAGCCGCAAAAACTTCCTTCTGGTGCTCGCGCTTTGGATCTGGGTTGTGCCGTCGGACGGAGCAGCTTCGAACTCGCCCGCCATTGTTCCGAGGTCGTCGGGATTGATTTTTCCCAACGGTTCGTAGACGCAGCGGAGACCCTTCGTGTGAAAGGTCAATTGGCTTATATGTTCGTCGTCGAAGGAGCAATCCGGCAGTCAGCCATTGCGCAACGGCCCGAGGAGATCGATCCCGCTCGCCTTCGCTTTGAGCAAGGTGATGCGATGCACTTGCATTCCGGACTGGGCGAATTCGATGTGGTGCACCTCGCCAATTTGATTGATCGCCTCGTTGATCCGTCCCGTTGTTTGGATCAGCTGCCCAGATTGCTGCGTCCTGGCGGTCAATTGCTAATCAGCTCGCCCTTCACCTGGCTCGCAGAGTTTACCCCGCCGGATCGCTGGATCGGCGGTTCTGCGACAGGGGAGACCGCCAGCGCCCTCAAAAGTCGGTTGGCGCCGACGTTTGTTTGCGATCGCGAGGTGGATCTTCCGTTTGTCATTCGGGAGCATGTCCGCAAATACCAATGGAGCGTTGCGTGGGGAGCGCGCTTCCTGAGGCGCTGACTTCCGGCTAGGCATCCAACTATCGCATGCCTTCCAAATCCCGTTTGCTACTCGACAGGGCAACGCGTTTCTTACCATCATCGTGATCCTGATGAGGAAGCAATATGGGCATATCGCCTGAAATTCGGGTGATTGGGGCTACAACGCGATTCGGTCGTTTACTTGTCGTTCTTACTGCTTTCGTCACAGGTGCTGTGGCTTCCAGTATTCAAGCAGCGGGAAAACCGGCGGAGAGCGATGTGCTGGATCAAGTGCTTTCTACCTATTGGAAAAGCCAATCCCTTCATCCCGAACCGGTTGTTGATGATGCCACCTTCCTTCGACGGGCTTATCTAACGGTGATCGGGCGGATTCCGACGCTCGAAGAAGCGGAACGGTGGTTGTCGGATTCCTCGCCTGACAAACGAACCGCCCTGCTGGACAGCCTGCTCGATTCGGAAGGGTTTGTTAGTCATCAATTTAATCTCTGGGCAGACGCTCTCCGCTTGCAAACTAGCGGGCAAATCGGACAACGCAGCGGCGGACGTTACTTCGCGGCCTGGCTTAAAAATCAAATCCGCGACAACGTCCCCTACGACGAATGGGTGCGCACCATGCTTACAGCCGAAGGGTTGCCCTGGGAAAATCCGGCCAGTTCTTACTACCTTCGCGACATCGGCATGCCCCTGGATAACATGGCGATTACCATGCAAGTTTTCCTTGGCACCCAAATGCAGTGTGCCCAATGCCACAATCATCCCACCGATCAATGGACCCGCCGGGACTTCTATGAAATGACGGCATTCCGCTATGCAATGACCACCCGGGAGGATTTCTCGAACATGGAGGACCTGCAGGGATTGATCACCGCTTTGAAAAAGAAAAAAGGCGGGAAGGAAAAGAAACAAAATCCCAATCGATTGTTCAATGATGCAGCTCGCAAACTCTTTCAGGACATGCGTTGGCAAACGGTTTTGACACGACGCGAGTTGAGATTTCCGGACGACTATCAATACGAGGATGCGGAAGCCAAAACCCCGGTTGACGCCCATACGATTTTTGGTCAAAGCCCCGAGATTACACCGCTTACTCCGAAGGAGCGGATCGCCTATTATGCCGATTGGCTGACCGCTCCAGATAATCCGCGTTTCGCCAAGGTGGTGGCCAACCGGCTGTGGAAATCGGTGATGGGGGTGGGAGCCATTGAGCCGATTGACGACTTGCGGGCAGACTCCGCCTCCCCTGTGCCGGGCCTCGACACCCAGCTCGAAGCGATCATGGTCGCCGTTGATTTCAATCTGAGAGATTTTTATCGCGTCCTGATTCAAACTGATTTTTTCCAAAGAGGCGCGGTTGTTTACGATCCAACAGCCCCAGAAAATTACCATTTCACTGGCCCGACGCTCCGGCGATTGTCCGCCGAACAATTGTGGGATTCCTATGCCGTCCTGATCCGGCCTGACTTGGACAAACGCCCCGACGGATATCGTAACGCGCTCCCGCCTCCACCGCCTGCGGTGCAATTGTTGGCTCGGATGTCGCCGATGGAAATGGTCGACTACCTTGAAAAGGCTGACGACGCCTATGACACCTGGCAGGCAGCGCGTCGTGATTTGGCGAATCAACGCTCGAAAATGGAGATGGCTGGAAGTGAGGAATTGAAGAGCCTGCAAGCCAAGGAACGAGCTGCCCGCAATCGTTGGCGAACCTTCGAAAAGGATTCGGGCAGCATGATGATGAGCGGGGAGGCGATGGCAGGCAATGCACGGGCAAAGACAGATGCGGACAAACCAATCCGACTTCCCGAGCATCTCCGTGGGGTAGAGCGTGCGTCCGATCTGCGGTCCCCGGAAGATATGAATCATTTCCTCCGTGTCTTTGGCCAATCTGATCGGGAGCTGGTCGATAACGCGGATACCAGTGCCACGATCAATCAGGCCCTCCATTTCTTGAATTCAAAAGAAACGAACCAACTCCTCGCTGAGCATGCCGCCCCGATCAAAGTCGCCGCAAATCGGACCGATCCCGAAGCGTCCATCGCGGCAATCACGATCGGTTTTCTTACCCGGCCCCCTACGCAACAGGAAATGACCGCCTTACTGGGGCAATGGACCGTCGATCCCGAGACGACCGCCAGGCGGCTGGCTTGGGCAATGACTAACACCCGCGAATTCATTTTCTTGCAATAAAGCCAGACCTGCTTCCCTCCACTATGGACTCCCTCTTGAAAAATCTTGACGAGCTTTCCCGCCGCAAATTTGTCCATTATTCAGCCAAGGCCTTACTCGGAGTCGGACTCTCTTCTCTCGCGCCGACAATGCCCCTTTGGGCCACGCATTCCATAAAATCGCTTGGTCGCCCCCAGGCGCGCAACGTGATCTATTTCTATCTAGCAGGAGGGATGAGTCATCTCGACACGTTCGATCCCAAACCGCAGGCCAATCAGGAAGAAGGGCCGGCGCGTGTGATCGATACTTCCGTCGCGGGGATTCAGCTTGGCCAATGGTTGCCCGGTTTGGCCGAACGCATGCATCATCTCGCCCTTATTCGTTCCATGCACTCCACCCAGGGAGCGCATGATTCCGGCAATTATTACCTGCACACCAGCTATGCGCCGCGCGGCACCATCCAGCATCCTGGCCTTGGCTCGTGGTTGATGCAAATGTCTGGGAAAACCAATTCCACTTTGCCAGGCAACATTCGCATTGATGGCAGTGCGCAGACGCCGGGGCGCGAAGGGTTTTTTAGCAAGAGCACCGCACCGCTTCACATCGGAGATCCCAACAAAGGGTTGAGCAACGTGCGGGCACACAACACCGTCGACGAAATCGAGATGCAGGAACGGCTGGCGTTGGCAGAGATGATGGACCTTAGTTTTCACCAAAAATATCGGAGCACAGAGGTCGCTTCCTACTCCGAAATTTACGAAGAAGCGCTGAAGCTCATGACCAGCCGGGACCTCGAGGCGTTCGATCTTGGGAAAGAACCGGGCGATGTGAAAGAGCGATACGGCAATTCCCGGCTCGGTCGCGGAGCACTTCTGGCCCGCCGATTGGTGGAGCACGGCGTGCGTTTTATCGAAGTGAATCGCGGCGGGTGGGATACGCACAATGACAATCACGCCAATGTCGAGCCGCTCGCTTACGAATTAGACCAGGTGCTCTCGGCGTTGCTCGACGATTTGTATTGGCGCGGGTTGCTCGACGAAACGCTAGTAGTCGTGGCCACTGAGTTTGGCCGGACGCCCGTCATTAACCGCAACCAAGGTCGTGATCATCATCCCAAAGCATTCAGTTGTCTGCTGGCAGGTGGGGGCATCCGGGGTGGCCAGCTGTATGGTGCATCCGACGAGCGAGGCCTCGATGTCGCGGAAAACGCGGTTACCTTCCCTGATTTCAACGCCACCATCGCTTATGCGCTCGGCTTGCCCGTGGAAAAGGTGGTGACAACCCCCAACGGGCGACCTTTTACCATCGCCGATAAGGGGGCACCGCTGACCCGTTTGTTTTAGCATGTCCGCTCTGCCCGACTGGGGTTGGTTGGGGCCGTTGCACCTGGTTGTTTTACATTTGCCAATTGGTCTTTTCATGGCGGTGGTCGCCCTGGAGCTCGGGTTTCTTTTTTCCAAGGATCGGACGGTCTGTAATCGTGCGTTGGGGGTGCTTCTCCCATTCTGTTTATTCGTCACGATTCTCACAGTGCGGCTCGGCTATGCGTTGGGTCGAGAAGACTACGATTGGGCGACCCTGGCCGAGCACCGAAATACGGGTTACGCGTTTCTCGGTGCGCTCTTCATTACGACCCTCTTGTTCTTCCGTCAGCGAACACGGCCTAGCGTAGGGGTAGGAGCCCTTTACGCTCTGGGCTTGGCCGTCTCCAGCGTAGCCCTCATCCTAACCGGGCATCATGGCGGCGTCGTCACCCATGGGGAAGCGGTTTTTGCCCGCTTTCAACTGGATAACGGGGAACGCTCCGAGGAGGTCGATGATGATCCCTTCGATGCGCATGCCGCCGTCGCGATTCTCGATGCTCATTGCGTGGAGTGTCATGGCCCGAACAAACGGAAAGGCGGTTATCGCTTGGATATCCCGCGATTGGCCCGTGCGGGTGGTAACAGCCGGGAGAAAGGGATTGTCCCGGGCGAACCCGAGGCTGGTATGCTCTTCCAACGCATTTCGCTTCCTCGCGAAGATTCTGAAGCGATGCCACCGACCGGAAAGGCGGCTCTGAACGGAGAACAGCGGGAAATTCTTCGAGCGTGGATCGCGTCCGGTGCACGCTTCCCTGGCGAACCCGAGGAGGGGGCCACCCGTCATGATCCAAAAGTAGCAGCGGCATTGGAACCGATGCGCGCCCTCGGTTGGGCAGCAGATTTTACACCGTGGGGCGATGGAACCGTCCTGATTAACTTAAGCGTCGCGGACCGTCCGGAGTGGGGCGCGTTCGAACAACTGGCTAGGCCAATCAGCGAACAGTTGGTATGGCTTGATGCGGGACGCCAGACGTGGTCCCCCGAGTTTTATCGAGGCATCGGAACATTCACCCAACTTCAGCGGCTGCACCTTGCCCACACGAATGTGAGTGACCGAGATCTGGCCCAACTGAAGGACTTGAAAAAACTAGCTTCCTTAAATCTCACCGGCACCGGGATCACGGAAGCAGGGTTGGCCGCAGTCATCGAGCTTCCAGCGCTCCAAGAGGTATTTGTGCATCAAACAAAGGTGACTCCCGAGGGATTGGCCCTCCTACGCAAAGCGCATCCGACCATTCGCTTTGTGGGGATGCCCTAGCCTTGGCGGACCGGTGGCTTTTCGGGTTGGAGGTCACAGACGCCGCCGGTCTGCAATTGCGCCGCTTCCTTCTCGGCTTTTTCCGCAGCCTGGATGTGAGGGGCCGCTTCCTCGGGAAGTCCGGCGGCTTCGAGAGCCGTCGCCGCGCGGCGTTTGCGTGAGACGAGTTCGTGGAGGGTGGCAATCCGGGCTAGTTGCTCAGGCGTAAGGGCGGGGGAACCATGGGCATCGGTCGGGAGCAGCGGGCGACGTGCCCGCGTATGAATGGCGATGATCCCGTTCTCCGCCAGGGTCTGCAAAGCTCCCCAGGCGGTGGTGTCGAGAACTTGAAGCGTGGCCGACGTCGACGCCCATCCGCTGGCGGCATGAATTTTTTCTAGCAGCGCTTTCTGCGCACGGGGCATTGGGGCTCGAAGAACCGCCAGCAAGATCGGGAGCTCGCGACCGGGCGCATAGGTTTCCTCGCAATGAATCAGGTCGCCGCCTAACAGTCGCCGTGCCTCCTTAGCAAAATGCAGGGCGGGATCGGAAATTGCGGCAGGCAGAGCGGGAGCGCAGGTGGGTTTGCCCGTGGCCAGGACCTGCTCCAGTCGCTTAAGAAACGCCTGGGCCCCACTCTTGAATGGGACATCCTCGGCGTCGGCTCCATCGAGAATGCTTGCCGAAAGAAGACTCTTATGAGCCAGCGTTTCTACCATGCCATGCTCGATCGTTTTTTCCGCGATGAGGTTAATGACCGTAACCGGCTGCATCTGCCCTTTTCGCCAGGCGCGGGCGATACGTTGTTCGAGTTTGGCGGGGTTCCATGGCAGGTCGCAATTGATCACGACACTGGCGTTTTGCAGGTTAAGCCCGACCCCACCAGAGTCGGTGCTCAGGAAGAGACGGCAGTCGGGGTCGGTGCGGAACGCATTGATTTCGGCCCGGCGCCGACGTTGATCAACCGTGCCGGTGTGCCAGGCATGTCCGATGTGATTTTTCACCGCCCAGAGGCGCACCCGTTCTAACATGCCGGTCCATTCGGAAAAGACGATGACTTTCGTCTCTTCATTTGCCAGCAGCTCGTCGAGAACCCGTGCGAGTTCCTCCATTTTCGGACATTCCGTAGAGGGATTATTTTTGATCAACCCAGGCGAGTCACAGATCATCCGCATACAATTGAGGCTCAGCATGAGGATTTGTTGTTCGTTTGGGGTGAGGGCACGCTTGCGAGCTTTGGCGGCGAGACGTTGGACGGTCTCTTCGTATTGGCGATAGTCGTCCCACATTGTTTTGGTGAGATTGACGAAGAGTTGTTTATCCGTGCGCCCGGGGAGTTCAGTTTCGACCTCGCTTTTGCGTCGGCGAAGTAGGATAGGCCGGACGCGTTCCCGGAGTTGGGTAAGATTGCGATAGCCGGTGGGGCGACCCCGTTCGTCGAGGGCGTAATATTCGCGATTGAAACGGAATAAAGGGCCAAACAGGGTTGGGTCGAGAAAGTCAACAAGCGAACGGAGTTCGTCAATCCGGTTCTCGATGGGTGTGCCAGTTAGGACGAAGGCGTATCGACTTTCGAGGCGTTTTACGGCCTGAGCGGTCTTGGTCGCCCAATTTTTAATGCGCTGTGCTTCATCTAGAATCACGATATCTGGGGCGAGATGACGGTTAATTTCGAGTGAGTCGGCGAGAACCTGCTCGTAATTCACGATCGTGAAGAACGGAGGAGTCGATTCCGAATAAAGGGCCCGTCGAATGTTGCGGGCGCCGTAGATCAAGCGCATGCCGAGCGAGGTGAAGCGGTTGATTTGCTCTTCCCACTCGGTTTTGAGGGATGCAGGAGTCACCACTAACGTTCTGCCGGCTTTCCCCATGCGCTGGAGTAAGGCAGCGGCGGCAATGGCTTGGATCGTCTTGCCCAAACCCATTTCATCGGCAAGCAGGGCGCGTTCTTTGAAGGCCAGATGTAACATGCCTTCCCGCTGATAGGGAAAAAGTGGGCTGAGGGTGACATGTTCGGGATACCGACCTTCCGCCACGCCTTTCTCGAAATCCCGACGGGCCAAGCGGGTGTCTAGCGCACGTTCTCTCGCAGCCAACCATGGGGTGGTTTCCTGAGAGATTCGCACAAGCTTGGAGGAGGAACGGCGGACAGATTGTAAAATCTCGATCGGATCGGCACCCGGACGCTGCTGTCCCGTCTCATCAAAGAATTTTTTCAACGACGATGGCAGACGATTCGCATTGCGCTCGATTCGGAGCCCCGATCCATCGGCGGAGGGAAGGATGTCAACGCAGGGGGAACCGATCCGCTGGGCGGCCTTGTAGCTAGCCCGTTGGCGGCGACCCAAATGGAGGAGGGTGGCCTCCACATGCTTGCAAGTCCCAAGCCCGTTGATGCGAAAGTCGCGACAGGTGCAGGAAAAGTGACGCGTGGTAAGATCGCGGATTTCCACCTGATAAATCATGCCGCTTTCGGATCGGACCTCGAAGTTTGTGAAGATCGGATGTCGTTCGCCGAGCGGGCGGATGCGAAAAAGCTCCTCTCGGGCCCGCACTTGGCGGCGGGCGATTTCTTGCTCATCGGTCGTTCGCCAATCCGTCTGAGGCGGCACCAGAGTCTCGGGGCCGGCGGTGGAGCGGGGGCGAGCTTTGCGAGGGCGTTGGGCAGGCATAGGGAGGATGGTTTAGCAGCTTGTCGCGTGGGGCAGCAAGAAGTTGCCGACCCCAACCGGGCTCGCAAGACTCGTCATACA
>CAZSPO010000073.1:0-11790 GCA_964608775.1 uncultured Chthoniobacterales bacterium
GATAAAGGCGGCCACCGGTTTTTGAAAATGATCCCGAATCCAAGCGGCAGCCTCTTCTTCGGCGTCGCCCCCGATTTCTCCGATGAGAATCAACCCCTCGGTGTGAGGATCTTCGTGGAAGAGTTTGACGGCGTCCAAGTGGGAGGTGCCGTTGATCGGATCGCCTCCGATGCCGATGCAGGTCGATTGGCCGAGACCGCGTGAGGTCAGTTGCCAGACGGCTTCGTAAGTGAGGGTGCCAGAGCGGGAGATCACCCCGATGCTGCCCGGCTTATGAATGTAACCGGGCATAATCCCAATTTTGCAGGCTCCCGGGGTGATAATGCCGGGGCAGTTCGGGCCGATCAACCGCGAGCTCGAACCGGCCAGGGTGGCCTTCACCCGCATCATATCAGCGACGGGAATGCCTTCGGTGATACAAACCACCAGCTCGATCCCGGCATCGACCGCTTCGAGGATCGAATCCGCCGCAAACGGAGCGGGCACGAAAATCATGGTGGCGTTGCACCCCGTCTCACGCCGGGCTTCCGCCACGGTGTCAAAGACCGGCACACGCTCTTCAAATGTTTCGCCCCCTCGCCCCGGGGTGACCCCCGCCACGACCTGGGTGCCGTATTCCATGCAGCTCTTGGCGTGGAACGCGCCGGATTTACCGGTGATACCCTGCACGAGCAGGCGAGTGCGACTGTCAACGAGGATGGCCATAGGAGAGAATTTGAGAAAGGGGGTGGGGTCGAGTGGGGGAATCAGGCAGCAGCGGCGACAACTTTTTGGGCGGCGTCAGTGAGATGATCGGCGGTAATGACCGGCAGGCCCGATTCTTGGATGAGCTCTTTGCCTTTCTCCACGTTGGTGCCTTCAAGTCGAACGACAAGCGGGACGGGGAGATTGACCGCTTTTACGGCATTAATGATGCCGTTGGCGATCACGTCGCAACGCATGATGCCCCCGAAAATATTGACCAGAATGGCTTTCACATTTTGGTCGGAACAGAGGATTTTAAAGGCTTCCGTGACCTGCTCTTCGGATGCACCGCCCCCGACATCGAGGAAATTGGCCGGTTGGCCCCCGTGATATTTAATGATGTCCATGGTCGCCATGGCGAGGCCGGCCCCATTTACCAGACAAGCGATATTTCCATCGAGCCCGATATAGTTGAGGTGATGTTCGGAAGCCTGCACCTCGCGGGGATCTTCCTCTTCGAGGTCGCGCATCTCGACGATGTCCGGATGGCGAAAGAGAGCGTTGTCATCGAAATTAAATTTCGCGTCGAGAGCGAGAAGGCGTCCCTCGGGAGTCACAACGAGGGGGTTAATTTCGACCATGGAACAATCGCGTTCGAGGAAGAGCTGAAAAAGCCGCCCGAGCAAGGCGGTGAATTGCTTAAATGCCTCGCCCTTGAAGCCGAGTTGGGCGGCCAGCTTGCGACTTTGGAATGGCTGAAGGCCCAGGAGCGGATGGACCGGCTCGCGGAAAATCAGATCGGGCGTTCTTTCGGCCACGGCTTCGATTTCCACGCCCCCTTCCGTGCTGGCAATGATCAATGGAGCCCCGATGCCGCGATCCATGACAATGGCGAGGTAGTATTCCTTCTCGATCTCGACTGACTCAGCCACGAGCACCTTGCGAACCAAACGCCCTTCCGGCCCCGTCTGGTGGGTGACGAGGGTCTGCCCGATCATGTTGCCCGCGAACTGCCCGACCTCTTCGGGGCTCTGGCAAAGGTGCACCCCGCCTTTGAACCCGTTTTGAAAGGTCCCTTTGCCCCGGCCCCCGGCGTGGATTTGGGCTTTGACCACCAGATTGGTCCCGCCAAGTTCCCGGGCGACCTTGGCGGCTTCTTCGCCGGTGAACGCAACGCCTCCGCGTGGAGTCGCGACTCGGAAAGTGTCGAACAGCGTTTTTGCCTGATATTCGTGGATATTCATAAAAATCTGAATGGAGCATCCGCAAAACGACTGCGGCAGCCGCAACTTAGGGATGCCCGTGAAAAGGCGTCAAGGGCGAACCCTTTGGGTTTGAAACCGTGCATGCGCGTTGCCTGCGGCTTTCCGCGAGGCGGGTTCAATGGGGGGCTACGTGTTGGCGGTTGTCAGTAGACCACTGCTGAGAATCCGGGCGCGCAAACCGCCGCGTCCTTTCAAGGTCTCGAACACCCCTGGAGCCACGGCTTCATCCATCCAGAAACAGGGGGCGCAGGTTTCGCTGCCTTCGAATTCGATTCCCTGCAGGGAAAAACGTTTCCCAATCAACTCGTTCAGGTCGAGTCCGGTTACTAGAAGGTTTCTTCGGAAAGCCGAGGGGTCGAGGTCTGGGCGGTTAAAAGCGGCTTTGATCTCCTCGTAAACCGCCCAGTCAAAGAAGCTGACTTGGCCTTTAAAATTCTCTTGGTAGTTGAAATATCGGTCCCCGACCAAGCCGCAACCAGCCACGCACTCCGCAGCTGTCACTTGCTGAATTCCGTGGTGCAGTCGGCCTTTCCCATAGCGCCCTTTAAAATCGTGGCCTGGGGAGAGATAGATGGCTTTGAGTTCGAGTGCCATGAGGGGAGAGGGAATGGGGCTAACGTGAGTCGTTAGGTTCAAGATTCTTCGGGTCGGCGCAATCGCCGTGGTGGTTTTGGATCCAGGCCTCCGAGCCGTCGCAATAAAGCTCTTTTTTCCAAATCGGCAGCCGATGTTTGACGTTGTCGATCAGGTAGCGACAGGCGAGAAAACTATCGCCACGGTGATGGGCAGTGACTCCCACCCACACGGCAATGTCGCCGACCTGAAGCGCCCCGATCCGGTGAACGATGGCGCTGGCTGCGATGGTGAATCTCTTTTTGGCTTCCGCTTGGATTTGGGCGGCGATGGCGGGGGCCAACTCTTCGTAGCCGCTATAAAATAACTTGGCGACGGCCTTCCCTTCGTTGTGATCGCGCACCCACCCTTCGTAGCTACAGAAGCCACCGACGGAGAGCGAAAGAAGATTGCGCCGAAGAAGCGTGGGATCGATGGGGTGATCGGTCAGGAGAAATCTCATGGGACATTCGGCTGAACGGGAGCTGGTTAGCCACCCGTCATTGGGGGAAGGAAGGCGATTTGATCGCCCTGTTTCAAGGGCGTTTCATGGGCGGAGAGCTGGTGATTGATGGCGACTTGCATTGTCGCGAAGTCGTGGGGGAAGCCGTGTTCTTTTTGCAATTGAGCATAGAGAGCGGCGGGGGAAGGGTCCTCGATGCTTCGAGTCTCTTCGCTTTTGCCGGCGAGTTCGGCGAGTTGGGCAAAGTAGAGAATGCGAATGTCCATGAGTGAATGACCCGGATGAATGGGAGGAGAGGAGCGAACGGCGGGTGAGACGATCGCTTCGAATTCTTCTAACGTATTAATATTATCGAGGGAGCGAGGGTCATCCTGCGTGATGAGGCGGGCTCCCATTTCGATGAGAAGCTTGCGCGGGCAGGATCGCCCGGATTGTCGCGCCAACCGGAGAAGTTCCTGATCCGAGCCCGAAGGGTAGATGGCGCAGAGCGGCTCCGGCAGTTGGTCGTGCGTGCTTTGGTAAGCGACGAGTTCGGGGGAAGTCGTGCGGAAGGCGTGCAGCAGTTTTTCGAGGGTGGCTTTGGTGAGGAAAGGGAGGTCGCAGGCGACCACGAGCCAATGCGCTTCGGGGTGCGCCGCCATGGCCGAGAGGATGCCGCAGAGGGGCCCCTGGGCTTCGTCGACGGAATCGTCGATCACGGCGATGCCGGGCGGGGTGGGGCGGGTCTGGGTGTTGCGTTGGGAGAGGAAGACTTTGGGGCAGACGCTTTGTAACAAAGCGACCATGCGCTCCATTTGCGTCTGGGTGCCATCGTAACGGAGCATCGCTTTATCCTGTCCCATGCGTCGACTTTCGCCGCCGACCAAGAGAAGTCCATGGATGGGCTGGGTCATTCGAGCAGCAAGCTAGCGTTTGAAATCTCCTTTGCCGCCGGTTTTTTCGAGCAGACGGATGGATTCAATGGTGATCGATTTAGAAACGGATTTGCACATGTCATAGAGCGTCAAGGCGGCGACACTCACGGCGGTGAGCGCTTCCATTTCGACGCCGGTCTGGTCGTGGGCTTTGACTCGGGATTCGATGCGGAGGCGGTATGCGTCGGTTGGGGCGATGTCGATTTTCACCGATTTAAGGTGGAGGCTGTGGCAGAACGGAATGAGGCCAGCGGTATTCTTTGCGGCCATGGTGCCGGCGATAACGGCCGTATCGAGGATGGGGCCTTTTTTTGAAGTCCAACCGGCTGCGGCGAAGGCGGTGAGCACGTCAGCCCCGAGGTGGACGATCCCTTCGGCCATCGCCACGCGTTCGGTGACCGCTTTTTCCGAGACATCGACCATGGTGGGGTGTTGTTCGGCATTGAGATGGGAAAATTTCATGGGAAAGAGCGAGCGAATTTGGCGAGGGGATTACCACCAGGGTTGGAAAGGATAATCGGTGTTGCAATCGGCTTCGGCGGTGCCAGCTGGAATCTGAATATAGCCGTCGCTTTGCAAAATGCTGACGAGATCTCCGGAATTCTGGGGCGGAATGGGGGTGGCGAGGTTGGCCTCTTCGAGTTTGACCGGCATGAAAACCGCCAGGGTTTCGGGGACGCGAACGGATTTGCAAAGCCGGATGATGCGAAGGTTGGGGCGGGGCACCGCTTGTTGGGCTGAATGAATAGCGGGAATCCCATAGTGATGCAGGCAGCTCAAGGTCGAGAGCGGGTTACCGGGGAGAGCAAAGACCGCGCACCCCGCCTGGCTCCAAAAGCCCATCGGTTTCCCGGGTTTCTGAGCGACGCCGTGGAAGTGGCAGACGAGTCCGAGGGCGTTGAGAGCAGCGGGGATCAAGTCTTTTTGCCCCATGGAAATCCCGCCGCTGATGATCACGAATCGGTTGCGAGCGGTCAGTGCGCGGAGTTGAGCCAGACACGTCTCGGCATGGTCAGGCAGATGAATCCGCTCACGGACCGCCAGTTGGGCCCGGGCAAGGGCGGCGTGGATGGCGAGGTCGTTGGAGCGCCGGATTTGATGGGGCTCCGGACGGGCGTCGACCGCGACGAGCTCATCTCCTGTGCTGGCGATTGCGATGGTGGGAAGCTCGGAGACCTGCAACCGGTCGTAACCGCAGGTGGCGGCGACCGCGATTTCCCGGCTGCCGAGAAGGCGGCCGGGCTCAAGTAAGAGCGCGCCTGATTCGTGATCGCTCCCGCAAGCATGCACGGCCTCTCCCGCGTGATAACGCCCCGGGGAGAGAAGGCGGATGTGCGTGGCGTCGAGCCGTTCCGTTTCTTCGTAGGGGACCACGCAGTCGGCGTCGCTTGGCAGCACGGCTCCGGTCATGATCTCAGCGCAGGCTCCTGGGATTTCTCCAATGGTCGTCTGAGGCGTCCCGGCCAGGGCTTGCGCGGTGATCGTGAAGCATTCGCCCGCATTCGTCTCGGCTGCACGCAACGCGAATCCATCCATCATCGCGCGGTCAAAGGGGGGGAACGGTCGGTCGGCATGCACCGGTTCGCGAAGGATGCGACCGGCGGCGTGGGCCAATGGGCAGGCCGTGATGCCGATGGGTGGCAGATGAGTCAGGATGCGTGCGAGGGCGGTCGGGGCGTCGAGAAGCGCTTTCATTTTTGCGATTGGGTTGCTTGTCCCGAATGCTTCATTAAACGAATCGTGTTTTCACCCCCATGATTCATAAAACCGTTGGGGTGTTACGAAGCATCCGAGTTTATTGAAAGAGCGAATGTCAAAAGACCAACATGGCCGTGGCTTAACCGATCTGCGCATATCGCTGACGGATTGGTGTAATTTACGATGCCCTTACTGCATGCCGAAAGAGGTGTTTGGCCCGAATTACCCTTTTTTAAAGAAGGAAGAATGGCTCCGCTTTCATGAGTTGGACCAGTTAGTGGCGGCGTTTGTCCGCCTGGGCGTTTGCAAAATTCGGTTGACGGGGGGGGAACCTCTGCTTCGACCGGGGTTGGTGAAATGCATTGAGCGATTGCGCCAGTTCCCGGAGGTCGAGGATCTGGCGTTGACCACCAACGGCATCCGACTGGCTGAGAAGGCCGGGGAATTAAAAGCGGCTGGGCTGCATCGGGTGACCGTGAGTTTGGATGCGCTTGATCCACAGATTGCGGGTCAGATGAACGGGCGGGGCATTCCGCCGGACGGGGTGCTGCGGGGGGTTGAAGCGGCGGTGGCTGTTGGTTTGGGGGTGAAGATCAACATGGTCGTCGAGCGGGGAATGAACGACAGCGAGATTTTGCCGATGGCCCGGTATTTCAAAGAGCGCGGGCTCACTTTGCGGTTCATTGAGTTTATGGATGTGGGCAATCACAATCGTTGGGCGATGGAGCGGGTGGTGAGTGGGCGCGAAATTCTGGAGCGCATTCGGCAGTGGTTTCCCGTGGAGCCGGTCGATGCTCGTTCCCCGAGCGAGGTCGCCAAACGCTACCGCTACACCGATGGCTCCGCAGAGTTTGGATTAATCACCTCGGTCACCCAGCCTTTTTGCGGCGGCTGCACGCGAGCGAGGATCTCGGCGGATGGGCAGCTCTTTACCTGTTTGTTCGCCAGCAAGGGAATCGCCTTGAAATCGTGGCTCCGGGAGGCGGAGCGAAGTCCGGAAGAGATTCTCGCCCGACTCTCGGCCATCTGGGGCAATCGCACCGACCGCTATTCGGAAGAGCGAGGCCAGTTAACTGCGGCAGAATCGACAAAGGTGGAGATGTCTTACATCGGAGGATAAGGCCCGGGGAGATCCTCCGCTTTCTATCGCGGCTTAAAAAGCAGCCGTTCCCCGTGGTTGTGCTCCCCCCGTTTCCTCCACTAAGGTCCGGCGTTTTCTATGCAAGCCCGGCTCACCATCACCTCACCCAACGGCGAGATTTTCCAGAAAATGATCGGCAACACCGCGATCATCGGTCGGGGCGGCTCGGTGCATGTCCGGTTGAATGGCGATCCGCAGGTTTCCCGCTATCACGCCATGCTTCGTTGCCACAATGGCTTTCAATATCAGGTCGTCGATCTCGGCAGTCGCAACGGCACGTTTGCGGGCCAAACCCGGGTCCTTCTTCCGGCCGCCCTGAGTGACGAGGCCTACCTCCACGTTGGGGACCACGAAATTTTCCTTCAAGCGCTCCCCTCTGAATCGGCTGAACAGGGCATGACCCTCGATCCATCAGCTTGCCTGGATGTCGTGCTCTTGGTGTTGGGGTTGCGCGATGTCGAGACGCATCTGCAATCCATGACGCCCGACGCATTTAGTCAGGTGCTGGGGACGTGGCATCGGAATATGTTCGCTTACCTCGGGAATTGCGGAGCCAAGCCGGACAAATTCGTCAAGGGCAACCTCATCGGTTACTGGCACGGCGAACCGTTAGCCTCGCTCTTGCCGCAGGCTCTCGCCACCGCCTGGGCGTGTGTCCAATACGGGGGCGAACGGGAATGGCAGCCGGGCGCTCCTTTGGAGGTGTCGTGCGCCCTGCACACCGGACGGGTGGCCCTCGGAATGACCGGGGGCAAAGAAGCCGGGGAACCGTTGATCGGGGGAGCCGTCAATGCCGTCCTAAAACTGCACGAAGCCTCCGGTCGTGAAGCGGCAGACGTCGTTCTCTCGGAAGCGGCCGGAGCCCTCCTCCCCGAGGGCGACGCCGCCGCGCTTCAGCCGCTCGGCTACGCCGATGTCGGTGGCAAAGCTTTTTCCATGCGAATGCTCGCCGCCCCTCTGCCCACCTCCCCCTCCTAAATCCACCATGGCTGAAGCCATTTACGAAGATCTGTTGGAATCCGCCCTTTACGAGCGTTCAGCGCTCAAAGTGCAGGAAATTTACGACGAATTGCATCCGGCCGACCTCGCCCCGCTTTTGGAAGAACTGGACGCGGAAGAAAGGCAGCTCTTTTTCGACCTGCTCGGTGCGGGCAAAGCCCGGGATATCCTGGAGTATCTCTCGCCCGAGCTGGTCGCGGAAGAACTCGCCAGCTGGCCGAACGCCACCGATCCCGCGGTCCTCAACGCCCTCTCCGACGACACCCTCGCCGACGTGCTCCGCCGTCTTGACCAACCCGAGCGCGAACAAGTCCTGCCCTTGCTCGCCGAAAATAAACGGCGCATCGCCCGCCAGCTCCTCTCCTATCCTGACAAGAGCGCCGGGAGCCGAATGACCACCGAGTTCGCGGTCATCCCGGTCACCGCGACGGTTGGCGAAGCGAAAGCCCTCCTGGTCGGACAAAAAGATCGCGCGGAAATTCTCGCACGCATTTTTGTCGTCGATGATCATCATCAACTGCTCGGCAAAGTCCGGCTGCGCGATCTAGCCTTTTCACCGGACGCCACCCCGATCGCGTCAATCCTCGATGACCACGATCATTTCATCGAAGCCGGAGCCACGCAGGAAGAGGCGGCGCAGTTGATTGCAAAATACGACCTGATCGCTCTGCCGGTCGTGAATCCCCACCATGTGCTGATCGGGATCATCACGCACGACGATGCCCTGGATATCTTGCAGCAGGAATCGACCGAGGATTTGGAGCGCTTCATGGCCATCAGCCCTGCGGAAGATCGGGAGACCGAATATTTGGAAATGGCGGTCTGGGAACACTTCAAACGGCGGGTCACCTGGTTGATCGGATTGGCCGGCCTCGGACTTATCTCCGGATATGTCATTTACAGCTTCGAAGAAGTGCTCGCGAGCTGCTTTATCCTTGCGATTTACATGCCGATGCTGGCCGCTGCAGGGGGCAACACCGGCTCGCAATCGGCCACCCTTGTCATTCGCGCCATGTCCCTCGGCGTCTTGCAGACGGGCGACGCCCTCGCCATCCTTTGGAAGGAAATCCGCGTCGGCCTCATGTTGGGCGCGGTGCTCGGCATTTTCGCCTTTCTCAAAGTCATCATTTGGCCTGGGGGCCATCTGGACGATGGATTCAGTCTTCTCGATATCAGCTTGGTCGTTTCCCTCGCCCTGGCCGTTCAGGTGCTCACCTCCGCTGTCATGGGGGGAATCCTTCCCGTGGCAGCCCGCGCCGCCAGGCTCGACCCGGCCGTGGTGGCTTCCCCGGCGATCACGACCTGTGTCGATGTGAGTGGGCTCCTCATCTACTTCACCGTCGCACGTCTTTTGCTCGGGCTCTGAAGGCTTGCGCAACTTTCTGCCGATGGGCGGGTTCGATCAAATGTGAAACCATCCCTTCCCACCCTCGCTGCGGGCCTGCTCACGCTGGCCGTCACCCTCCTCCCCACCCTCTCTTTCGCCGACGAAAAAGGCCAATGCCCCAAAGGCGGTCCTGGAGCCGGTGGCCCCCGCATCTCCCCCGAAGATCGGGTGGCTCGAATGACCGAGCATCTCGGCTTGACCAACGAACAGGCAGCGGCACTGACCGAGGTGTTCGAAGGCACCCGGTCCAAAATCGAAGCCTTCCGCGAATCGGGTCAACGCCCCGACCCCACCGTGATGAAAAAGCTACGCGATGAAACCAAAGCGGCTGTTGACGACATCCTCACGACCGAACAAAAAGCCAAACTCGAAGCCAAACTAGAAGCGCTCCGCGAAAAAATGGGCAAAGGTGGCCCTGGCAACGGCCCTCGGCAAAAGCGCGGGCAAAGCAACGCCTCCTGACCGCTCCGGGCTGCCTGGTCAATGATGATCGACTTTGGTCGACTTGCCATTTGACCAGGCAGCATGCACCCGGCATGAGAAAGTGATGACCCGCTTTTGTTTCACCGTTCTCATGTTAACATCTGCGGCTATGCAGTCCTCGTTTGGATCAGAAGCGTGGCGAGCGGAAGCCGAAGCGCGGATCGCCAAACATCGCACCCGACTCTTTTCGGTCGTCGTGCGGGATGAACGTGGCGTGCCGATGCCAGGGGTCGACGTGCAAGTCCAACTCGTCCGACACGCCTTTCTTTTTGGCACCCAGGTCTCGCCCAAACGAGTCGCCCAAGCGAACGATCCAGACGCTACCCGTTACCGGCAGGAGACGGAGCAACGATTCGATACGATTGTCATGGGGAACGAACATAAAATGGCTCACTGGCAAAATCTGGGCCGACGCGCAGACGCCGAGACCGTGCATGACTGGGCGCAGGCAGCCGGTCTTCGATGGCGAGGACATGCGCTAATCTGGGGCGTCTTGAAATATCGCCCGGTGCTGCCGGAGCCGTTTCATTCGCAAATGAAAAACGAGGAGCCGATTGACCGAGAAGCGTTGCTCCGCCGGATCGATGCCAGCATCATCGACCGGATGCTGCATCGGAAGGGAACCACCCTCCACTGGGATGTCGTGAATGAACCAATCTCCGAACCCCACCTTTTCCGGGCTCTCGGAGCCGACACGGTCGCGGAGCAGGCCACCCTGCTAAAACGCTGGTTCGACCTCGCCCATCGCCTCGATCCGGCCGCCCGACTTTATCTGAACGAATTCGGGATCCTCGTCACTCAAAACCAGGATAAACGGGATCGCTATTTCGCCCTAGCCAAAGCCGCCCTCGATCTCGGAGCCCCGATTCACGGCATCGGGTTTCAATGCCATGTCTGGGATAAAAAGCATGCTAACCCGCCCGCGACTCTCCTCGCGGTCTGCGATCAATTCGCCACGCTCGGGGTCGAGCTCTGCATCACCGAATACGACACCTTCGGCCCTTGGGGAGCCGATTCCACCGAAGCGGAAGCGGCTCAAGCTACCCAATTTGAAGAGATGCTCACGACTTTTTACAGTCATCCGGCCGCCAGTGGCTTTTTGGTCTGGGGCATTTGGGACGGCGGACACTGGAAAGATTCCTCCCCGTTTTTCCGAAAAGATTGGTCAGAAAAACCAGCCCTCGCCATTTATGACCGGTTGGTCCGAGACGCATGGGCCACCCAGGCCGAGGGTCAGACCGGGCCGGACGGCATCTTTTCCTTCATCGGCCACCACGGGCGTTACGCGATCACCCTCCGCCACCACGATGATCACGACCGCAGTTACACCGTGACAGCCGAGCTCGGCCCAGATTCCTTAGAAACCGATTTTACCTTGCCGGACCCGTGATTCGGCTCACCCGAATAAATCACTGGGGTTCACTCAGCGAGGTTCACTCACCGGGCGAGGCCGTTTTCGCAGGCGAAGCCAATTGCCCCAGGTCTTTCGGAAACTGTCGGCGGGCGTCAGGTATTGTTGCCAGAGTGTGTTGCTCTTCACAATCTGAGCGAGCACGCCGCTCACCGTGAAATCGGCGGTATCGAGAATCGTGTAAGCCGTCCCGACCGCCGCCTCATGATGGGCGTCGGAAGCGGCCGTCATGGGCAGACCCCGTTCCTGAGCATATTCAAACGCCTGCTTGTTGTAGCGCCGCAGGGTGGTCGCGGCATTGAACACCTCCAACGCATCGACCGGCAACGTGTCGAGGACCGCCCGCCGGATCCCAGCCCGAAAAAGATCATAGGGATGGGGTGGAATCGCCAGCGCCCCGGCCTCATGTATCCGTCGAACGACTTCAGCAGCCGGTGTCCCTTTCAAATACGGGAGGCTGGCCCCGATACAGAGGAGGTGCCCCTCAGCGGTGGTGACTTCCACCCCAGGAATGATGAGAAACCCATCCACCGGCGTTCCCGCCTCATTCAGCAAGCCGACCTGGCGAAAATACTCGGCGCATTCGCAGGTGTTGTGATCGGTGATGGCAATGCCATGCAACCCCTTGGCCCGCGCCATGGCGACCAGGGCCTCCGGTTCAGCCACGCCATCCGCCGAATAATGGGAGTGGCAATGCAAATCGAATTTCAACGGCATCACGCCACGCACCCTA
>CAZSPO010000074.1:0-6960 GCA_964608775.1 uncultured Chthoniobacterales bacterium
AAACCAGGACCCAAGGCCCGATGCAGGTGAATCGCGGCGTCGACAACAATCTTTCCAATTTCGTTTTCAGTCATCCTTTGCGCCTTTGTGAGAGTCTATGTCTTTGCAGAACAAGTAATTAGGCCAGTCTGGATATCCACCCGGTTTGGGGTGTTATCCAATAATTGCGGGGGTGTTTAGATACCCGAACCGAAATTGACCTGGCGGATTACAAGCATGCGGTCGCCCATTTGTTTAGGGTTTTTTCCAATTGTTTCGAATTACCACCACGCGAGCGTTGGATAATGATTGTTATACAACTGCACTTTATGAAGACTTTCAAGAGTGAGAGCCGGTGCCCCTTTCAACGCCGGATGGGCAGAGCAGGAGACGGAGATTCCGGGAATCGACAGGTCGAAGACCTTCCCCCTCAATTGGCGGTCATAAGCTTTGTGGAACCGTGCATTTTGCCTTGCGATCGGGATGGCTGGCTGTGAGCACTCAAAAGTGAGCTCGATTGCCAGGGCTAGACCTGCCCGAACAGGTGCCCCCCTGCCGCCGACAGGCTGATCGACTAATCGGGCAAGATTCGATTGGGGAACCGGTCGGGATTCGAGGGGACGGTGGGGTCGATGGTGGGAGCTTCCTCTTCGCGGACCCGGGCGGAATCGGGTTCCCATCGGAAATCGAGCTGATACCCGGTGGCTTGGGGTTGCGGTTGTCGCCAATCGCGCCAACGACCACAAACCCGGTGCAGAAGCGCCGTGAGCCGATTGAGAATAGCCTGCCGATCTGTTTCACTGACGGTGGGATCTGCCGGAGCGCTTCGTTTGTTGAAAACCGGCGATGCAAAATGCGGCGGCTCCAAAAGAGGCAAGCTGTCAGAGTGAGGATCCCGCACTGTTAGCGCTTCGTCAGAATGGGAGGTGCGGGTGGCGGAGCGGGGGCGAAAGAAGGGAGGCATGGCGGGTGTTGGCAGGGCTGAGGTGGCTGGGGCAGAGGAGGAGACCGACTCAAGAACGGCGGTGGCCACCCCGGTTCTTGCTATAATCCCGAAGCAACGCCACGAGCACCCCTTGAATCACCAATTCGCGGGCGGGGAGCAGGTCGGGATAGCGCGGATTTTCCGCTTTTAAGAAAGGTCGTCCACGGTGGAGTTGAAACCGTTTGAGGGTGGTTTCGCCGTCGATCAAAGCTGCCACGATATCGCCATGCACCGGCTCGCGGAACTCCATGATCACGACATCACCTTGAACGATTTGGGCGTCGACCATGGAGTCTCCGCGCACACGCAAGGCGAACGTCCGAGCATTCTCCGGCAGTCGGAAGGTCGAAACATCGACCGCGACACATCCTTCCTGCTCTTCTTCCTCGGCGGTCGCCATCCCGGCGGGGATCGTGCCATAGATCGGAATTTGACGCAGATTTGCCAATTGGCCGAATTCTGGGAGCATGACGCCCCGCGCAATTCCGTGACGTCGTTTGATCGCTCCGGCCCGTTCCAATGTCTTGAGGTAATTCATGACACTCGTCTGGCTGGCGAGTCCAAAGTGCTCCTGGATTTCCCGGGTGGATGGGATCAACCCGGTTTTTTGTTGCACGAGACGAATGTATTCGAGCACAGCCTGTTGTTTTTCGGTAAGCACGCTCGAATCTGTGTTCGTCCGAACGCCTTGTCAAGTGGCAATGTTCAAACGAACGAATCCGGGGCGAATCTTCGATGCTCGTTCCCAAACGGGCCTCAGAACAAGCGAACGCGGGTCGGGCGCTCCTCCGGATGTCGGGCATTCCTATCCGGGTGCATTGTTCGGCGCTTTGTGTTATGGGAAAGCTCGTTGATTCAAACCCGCCTCCGCCACTGCTCATGCCGACCCCCTCCCCCCCGTCTTCCCCTCGGCGGATTGCTGTGATTGGAGCCGGCTTTGGCGGTCTTTCGGCTGCGGTGCATCTCTGCGCAGCCGGTCATGAGGTGACGGTTTTTGAAAAAAATGCTGAACCTGGCGGGAAACTCCACCGGGTTTGCGATCAGGGGTTTACGTGGGATGTCGGCCCTTCGCTTTTGACCATGCCTCATTTGCTCATGGAACTCTGGGAAGCCGCCGGTCGTTCCTTGGCCGACGACCTGGAACTGATCCGGCTGCCAATCACCTGTCGCTACCGGTGGACGGATGGCACGGTGATCGATGAAGAGGCGGCTTTCTGGCAGCGTCCAGAAGTGGCCACTTTTTTGAAGTATGCCCAAGGCCTTTACGCTCTCTCCGAGGAGGCCTTTCTCCGCAACCCGCTCACCGCTTTGCCGTCGCAATTTAAGCGGGAGAACCTGGAGAGACTCCGGCATTTCCCTGCCCTGGCGAATCCGGCTGTGTTAGATCGCGTGGTGCGCCGTTATTTTACCGATCCGCATTTGATCCAGTTGTTCGACCGATTTGCCACTTACAATGGGTCCTCCCCTTACCGGACGCCCTCGGCATTCAACATCATCCCGTATGTGCAGGCGACATTTGGCGGTTGGACCGTCCGGGGCGGGATGCAGCGGATTGCGGTAGCGGTCGCCAACCTTGCGGAACAAATGGGTGCGTGTTTTCGTTTCGGCACCCAGGTCGAGCAGCTTCGGCAAAATGCGGCGGGTTGGGAGGTGCAATGGGGTGCGGACGGAGGACAATTCGATGGGGTGGTTTGCAATCAGGACACCCTTTCCGCTTACGACAGTCTGTTGCCCCATCGCATGCGAAAAGCGTTTCGCCGCTCGCATTTGAAAAAGCGGGATCTGTCAATGTCCGGCTTTGCCATGTTGCTTGGGGTCGGTCGCAAATACGCCGAACTTTCGCATCACAATATTTTGTTCAGCGACGATTATCCGGGCGAATTCCATCAACTTTTCAAGGAAGGACGACCGGCCGCACAGCCGACGATTTACGTGGCGGTGAACAGCCTGACAGAACCGGGTCTCGCGCCCGACGGAGCGGATAACTGGTTCGTGCTGGTGAATGCACCGCCGAATCCGGAGGACGAGTTGTATTGGACCCCGCAACGGTGTCAGGCATACGGCAGCCTCGTGCTCGAGCGAATGGCGCAATTCGGGTTCCCGGGGCTTCAAGAGGCGGTGCGAGTGAGGCACGACATTTCTCCCGCCCGTTTTCAGAGCCGTTCGCTCGCGTGGCGGGGTGCGCTCTACGGATTTGCGTCGCACGGTTCCTTAAGCGCGTTTCAACGGCCGGGGATGCGGCCAAAGGGATTGCGGCGCTTTGTTTTTGCCGGAGGCACGACCCATCCGGGTGGTGGGATTCCGCTTGTTTTGCTTAGCGGACGCATCGCGGCCCGGTTGCTGGACGAAGAGTTGCGATGTCCATAAGATTCTGGTGGCAGTTTGTCTGGATTTTTTTCCTGGTCTGGACCGGGGTTGGTTTTGTCGTTTTGCCCCTCGGGTTGGGCGAAAGCTGGGTCCGTCAGGTGGTCGGTTTCCCAGGAGCTCAGGCGGGCATCATCGCTTTTCTCTCGGCGGCAGATGCGGTCTGGATGGTCTTGGCTGCGATTGTGGTGATCGGGTCGCAGTGGACAATGGAAGGAGGGCGCAAGACGGCGCTGGCCTGTTTGTTTGTCGGGCTGGTCTCGGCCGGGGTGGAATGGGTCGGGGCAAAGACCGGTGTACCGTTTGGCCCCTATCAATATACCAGCAACATGGGATGGCGCATCGGGGGGACGCTCCCGTTCACCATTCCGCTGGCCTGGATTGTCGTGATCACCGGTGGTCGTTATTTGGTGGCCTGGCTCGCCCCTGGATTGTCCCCGCGAGGGTTCGCACTCGCAGTTGGCTGCGTGGCGTTGCTCACCGATCTGAACCTGGAAATCGTGGCGTGGAAAATCCGGGCTTACTGGGTTTGGTATCCCTTTCATGAAGGCCCCGTGCCGCTGATGCCGCCCTGGCAAAATTATGCGGCCTGGTTTGTCCTCGGCACCTGTTTTGCCCGGCTTCAACCGATGGTTCCTTCTTTTCCCCGAACCGCTCCCTTTTGGCGTCCGATCTGGGTCTTGGCTTTGATCAATGCTCTCTTTCTCACGGCGAACATCGTCCGCTGGATCCGCCTTGCCGATTCTTGATCCTCCTGACAGCCAGCGGCAGGTGGCCTTGGTGTTCCCCGCGCTTGGCCGTTACAATTTTGCCACGAACCAATCGCTTTTCTCATCATGGCACATCCTTTGCTATGGTTTTTTTCACGTGAACAACCGAAACGCTGCATGAAGCAAGGAATTCTCGAATTTTTCAAACGCACGCTTGTGGGCGAGGTGCCAATCCATCCCCTTGACAGGCTGATGGCCAAATCGTGGATCAAGCGCCGTCTCCTGGCGGTCTACCCGCAATTGCGCTGGGATCCGGAAGGGTTGGAGGCGGCTTATGAAGCACTCAATTTGGAGCTGCAGGAAATCGAAAGTGTCGAAGGTGTCGAGGGAGGCCGGGAATGCTCGTTTGAATTGCGGGGGCCGGACGAAATCCATCCCAACGGTTCGTAAAATCGCGCCTGGTTTTATGAATCATGGCGGCAACTGAGCATTTTCCTGCTACCCCGCCTTCGATAAGAGAGTTTTTCGCCAGTTCGTGTGCCGAATCGACCGCCCCCCCCGCGGCTTCACTGGACCTTAAAATCGTATCGTAGGACTTTAGCGGGCAGCGATCCCCGCTCAAAAGGTCGGGTATACTCCAAGCGAAGAGAGGTTTCCCCTCGTTCCACGGCTTGAAACGCCAAAGTCTCCATCCCTCCCGCTCCCAATGGACCATCGGGACCGCTCCCCATGGTAAAGGTCGATTCTCCTGAAGGCTGTAACACCGCGTAATCCAGTTCGCTGGCCGTCCAAGAAAACCCGGTCGTGGGATTGCTCTCCAACTCAATGAGCACCCGCTCCCCCTTGGTCAGCTCAATGACAGTTCCCGTGTCTTTCTCGCTCAAAACTTGCGGGGCCTCACTGCAAGCTCCGAGAAAACAAGCGAGAAGCACCGCAAAACCAAGTTGGCCAAGGGATCGAGAAGAGAAAAAGAGAGTCCCCTTTTTCGGGGTAGCTGGAAAGAGGGGGTGAGAAGGGCGTGGAGAAGTCATTTCGGTGGAAAAAGGAGGATGTCGGAGACTAGACCCCCAGGTTCATAAAACCAGTCGTGATGCGGCGGTTGAACCACCCGGAAAGATTCCCGGGCCAACCGGGAACTGGCGGGGCCAACCGGTCGATGTGAGTTCGCTCCTCGTGCCAGCTAGCAGCCTTTCGGATTTCGCGCATGGAATCGCACGGTCAAGGTGTGGTAGGCGTTGACTCGATCGTAGTCCGCCTCTTTTTCTATCTTGCGGTTCTCGCTGATCGACTCCACCGACGCGACATGTTCGCTGAGTTTTTTGAGCAACGTGCGAACGAGCAGCCGGGAGTGCGCCGCCCCGAGGCAGAAATGCGGTCCTTTGCCAAAGGCCACGTGCGGGTTGGGCTTACGGTCCAGCCTGACTTCCTCGGGTTCTTGAAAGACCGATTCATCAAAATTTGCCGCCGCCCAATTCAAGGAAATCAGCGAACCCGCCTTGACCGTCACGCCATGCACATCGGTATCGACTGGGCAAAGTCGCCCAAGGTGGGTGACAGGCGAGGCATAACGAAGAAACTCCTCGGTGGCTAAGAGAAGCAACTGGGGGCGATTTCGTAAGGTCTCCAGCACTTCCGGATGCCCGGCAAGATACCCAATGACCGTAGCAACCGCATTGATGATGGTGTCGCGTCCACCCGCAAACACGATATTGGCATACCCTTGCATCTCATCACGGGTCAAAGGTCGGCCTTCGTAAGTCGCCCTGGTGAGCACCGAAAACAGATCGTCTCCTCCCGGATGTGCCTCGGCGTGGTCGAAGAGAGAATTCGTATAGGCCTCCATTTCGTGACCCTTCGAGACCCCGCTTTCGTCCCGGAAGACATGGGTGCCCCACTTGATCCAAACGTCTGCCTCCGATTCCGGCATGTTCGTGAGGTAAGTGAGGGCACGCGATTGTAGCGGGATGGCGAACTCCCGCACGATTTCAATGGAATCCCGAGCCAACGCCTTCGAGAGCATTTCATCCATCAACTTCTCCATGCGCTTAATATATTCGGGTTGGAGCGGACGCTTGAAAAAGGGCTCGACGATCTTGCGAAAGAGGGTGTGTTCAGGCGGGTCTACTTCCAGCGGCAACTGGCGGACGGTTCGGACCTCCTCCTCTCGCGGGATCGGCACCCGAAACGGCGCGTTCGAGCTGAAAGTTGCTGGATCATGCGCAGCTTCCACAACCGCTTTATGCGCGATCAACATGGCAACGGGAGCACCGTCAAATTCGGTCGGCAGAACGGGCCCCTTTTTTCGGGCTTCTTTAAAGGGGTCGTGATAGGGGCATTGGGGAGTCATTTCGTTGGAAAGGAAAACAGCCATCATCCTAGGCCGAGTTGAGTAATGAAGAAAACCTCAAATTTGTGGGGAGTCGATGGCCCTGCGGTCGATCTCCGGGGAGAAGGCTACTGGGAGGATGCAGAACAAAGGTGCATGAGGAACTCCCGTCGTTTCAAACAAGACTGACAAAATTGGGCGAAGAATGGCTGAAAATCCCCTTCTCCCGCAGTTTGAAAGGCGCTGTGCCAGTTAGAGAACCAGAACCAACAGAGAGCGAGAAATAAGAATTTCTATTAATCTATCTATTGTTCACAGCGCACAATTCCAAGCAGCAAACGCGAGCGTGATTATCCCCCTAACCTCGTCGCTCATGGTAGAAAAAATCCTTCCCATTTGGTCTGCTCGGTGCCGGAGGCACTTGGGACACTAGCCGGTGGCATTTGTTAGCTCGGTGCCGGAGGCACTTCGGACACTAGCCAGTGGCATCTGTTGGCTCGGTGCCGGAGGCACTTGGGACACTAGCCGGTGGCATCTGTTAGCTCGGTGCCGGAGGCACTTGGGACACTAGCCGGTGGCATCTGTTAGCTCGGTGC
>CAZSPO010000074.1:7060-11784 GCA_964608775.1 uncultured Chthoniobacterales bacterium
CGAGGGCGGTTCGGACACTAGCCGGAGGCATCTGTTGGCTCGGTGCCGAGGGCGGTTCGGACATTAGCCGGTGGCATCTGTTGGCTCGGTGCCGGAGGCACTTCGGACATTAGCCGGTCGGCGCAAGCCACCGGTTCCCCGTATAACCACGATTCCGCCCCGGCAGGGGCGGAGGAGGCATGAGCGCTACCAAAGAAATCGGTTCTTATATTAGTTCTCTGCCCGATCCGTAAACACCCACAATTTATCCAGGAAGCACGGGGTTAATTGGCATTTATCCGCCCGCGCCATGCTGGATTGTCCTTTTATCAGAGAGATGGGTAAATGGCATCTTCTCCCAATCAATTCGCTGCCCCTGCCGGGGCAATAATCCTTGCTTTGGAGGATCCGGCGGCTTGCGCCACCGGCTAATGTCCGTAAAGCCTTGCCGGGTTCATCTCCGTAAAGCCCTGCCGGGCTAATCTCCGTAATGCCGACCGCACGAATGTCCCTAAAACCCTTCGACGCAGCGACAGGTTTTTTTTGAACATAGATTCGTCGCTGAAACCGTCATTCGGAAGGTCGGTGCAAGCGGGGCCGTTGAACCCCTGGATTTGAAAGAGGAAATCCCGCAACCCTTGCTCGTGAAAATCGCGGTATACCCCGCCTTTTACTAAATCGAGAGATTGTCGCACCCTCGGGCCAGCTTCAATTTGACAGGATCACCTGTCAGTCGAGAACCGGCCAACGACGAAACGACTGGCCCCCACCAGATCGGGCTCGTCGAGCGGCTCCACGCGCCGTTCCACCCGTCGGCCCGCCATCGATTCCGTCGGGGAGAACGCCTCCCCGGCCAACGCCCCATCCGTCAGTATGGACACCTGCACGGCTCTGGCCACCGAAACCCCGATAGCGCACAATTAATCGGGGGCGACCCGCCGCCAACCAGTAAACCAGATAGGGATCGCGGGGACGGTCACATTTTCTCCGGCACCTGAATCCCCAGCAAATCCAGCCCGAGCCGCAACGTATCCCCCGTGAGACGGCAGAGGAGCAGTCGAGAATCGCGCACGGGCGGGTCGGCCTTTAGCACAGGGCATTGCTCGAAAAATGCGTGAAAATATCCGGCCAATTCGAAGAGATAATGGGCGAGCAAATTGGGGCGGAAATCGTCGAGCACGGCCGGCACGGTCTCGGCGAAACGGGCGAGGGCGAGGGCGAGAATCCGCTCCTCCGGCGTCGTGATCATCACCTCCACCGTGCTGAAATCGAAGCGCCCCCCCGTTTCCTCAAGCCGACGGAAAATCGACCGGGTCCGGACATAAGCATTTTGCAGATAGGGAGCGGTGTTGCCCTGGAATGAGAGCATGCGGTCGAAGTCGAAGATATAATCGGTCATCCGATGTTGACTGAGCTCGGCGTAAGTCACGGCCCCGATGCCGATCATCTCGGCGATCGACGCTCGTTCCCTTTCCGAAAGCCCCGGATTCTTGTCAGCAATGATCGTTTGTGCTCGGACCACCGCCTCTTCGAGGAGATCGGCGAGGAGGACGTTTTCTCCGGATCGCGTGCGCATTAATTTGCGGTCGGGCCCGAGAATGCTGCCAAATGCGACATGGGCGAGTTCGACCGTGTGCCCCATGAGACGGGCTCCAGCGAAGACCTGTTGGAGATGCAATTGTTGAGGGGCTCCGACCACATACCAGATAGCGTCGGCCTGCCATTCGGCCACCCGATAATCGACGGTGGCGAGATCCGTGGTGGCATAGAGAAAGCCGCCATCGGATTTGCGAATGAGGCAGGGATGATCAGCCAGTTTGGGATCTTCGGGGAAGAAAAGGCAGATGGCTCCCTCACTTTCGCGGGCGATCCCGGCGGCGAACAAGCGTTCGACGAGCGGGGCCAGGCGGTCGTTGTAAAAACTTTCCCCCAACGCATGATCGAACCGGATATGGAACCGCTGAAAAATGGCCTCGTGCTCCCGCATGGTGAGAGCGACCAGTTGTTCCCAAATCCCCAGATTCTCAGGATCCCCGGACTGAAGGCGGACCACCTCGGCCCGGCATTCGGCAAAGAAGGCAGGATCTGCTTTGGCTTTCGCTTGGGTTTCCCGATAAAGCCGGAGCATTTCCTGAATGGGAGCCGCTTCCAACCGGGCGACATCGAGGTCGGTCTTCCAGCCATGAATCACAAAACCGAATTGCGTGCCCCAATCGCCGATATGATTGTCGCTGATGACCTGGTGGCCAAGGAAGCGGGCTGTGCGGTCAAGGGCATGCCCGATCACCAAAGTGCGGAGATGGCCGACGTGCATCGGTTTCGCGACATTGGGGGCTCCGTAATCCAGGACGATCCGGCGGGGAAACGGCACGGGGGCGATTCCCAACCGAGGATCCGTGGCGAGGTGATGCACGCGCTCGGCCAACACCTCGGGGCGGAGGGTGAAATTTAAGAAGCCGGGCCCGGCAATGCTGACCGATTCGCAGAGATCATCCGCTTCCAGGGCGTCGAGGACGGCGGCTGCCAGTTC
This sequence comes from uncultured Chthoniobacterales bacterium, assembly GCA_964608775.1. GTDB lineage: Bacteria > Verrucomicrobiota > Verrucomicrobiia > Chthoniobacterales > CAZSPO01 > CAZSPO01. The sequence goes on from CAZSPO010000074.1 coordinate 9,570, forward strand.
GCGTGGATTCTGCTTGAGGCCTTTCGCCAACACCATAGCCGCGTTGCTTTGGTAATCCCCAAAGCGCGAGTCGGCAGCCTGGGTGACCTGGGCGGCGGCGGCGGGCCCGGCAACCCGCTGGAGAGCAGGCAGCAGCCGGGCTTCGAGCAGCGCAGGATAAGGGGTCATGACAATCGGCGGGGAATTCCGAGGCCGACAGAGAGGAGGCCGACCCAGGCGAGTTAGTAAACGTCCCGTTTGTAACGTTTTTCTTTTTTCAATGTCTCGATGTAAGCGGCGGCTTCCTCGGGGGATTTTCCCCCTTCTTTTTCGACGATTTGGTGGAGCGCGACATCGACATCCTTCGCCATCCGGGCAGCATCGCCGCAGACAAAGAAATGGGCGCCTTCCTCGAGCCAACGCCAAATTTCGGCGGCTTCTTCTAACATCCGGTGCTGCACATAAATTTTGTGAGCCTGATCACGGGAAAAAGCGGTGGTGAGTTTCAGTTGGCCGACGGCCACGGCGGCTTCGAATTCGTCGCGGTAAAAGAAGTCGGCTTGCGAGCGTTGTTCGCCAAAGAAGAGCCAATTCTTTCCCGTCGCCCCGGTGGCGCGGCGCTCTTCAATGTAAGCGCGAAAGGGCGCAACACCGGTCCCTGGACCCACCATGATAATGGGGGTCGCGCCATCCTCCGGCAGGCGGAATCCTTTGGCAGTATGCACGAAAACGGGAATGGACGTGCCCGTATCGACCCGGTCAGCCAGGAAGGTCGAGGCCACCCCCTTGCGTTTGCGGCCATGGGAATCGTAGCGAACACTTGCAACGGTCAGATGGACCTCCTCGGGATGTGCTTTGAGGCTGGAGGCGATGGAATACAAACGGGGCTGCAATTTTCGCAGGATACCGGTGAATTCCTCCGGGGTAAATTTGGCAGAGGGATGGTCGAGAAGGAAATCAATGATTTCGAGGCCCCAAAGATAGTCATCGAGATCCTTTTTTCGGAGAGGATCCGTGAGCATCTCGTGGAGGGTCGGAGCGGCATCGGCTTTTTCGACCAGGGCTTTGAGGAATTTTTTGTCGGGTTGCGTGATGGCGTAATCTTCGATTAACGCCTGACGGATCGGCTTGATCACCCCGTCGGGGTTGGGCACCGGTTCTTCCCCGGAAAAGTGCAGGCTGCGGAGGAGATCTTCGACGAGGGTCGGGCAATTGGCGCCAAAGAGGCCGATGGAATCGCCGCATTCGTAAACCAGGCCGGATCCAGCGAGAGAGAGTTCGTAATGACGGGTTTCTTTTTCTGACCCTCCTAGCGTGAGCAGGCGGTTCACCGTGAGCTTGGCGGGAAAGGGGTTTTTTCGGTTGTAAAGGGATCCGGCAGCAGACATAGCGTGCGAAAGTAAGGAGTGAAAAGAGAGGGCGCAAGGGGCAAAAGAAAAGGGCGGCCGGTCAGCCGCCCTTCTCTGGCTTGCGCCGGAATGAAGTGGAGGGGGCGAATTATTCCGCCTTTTCTTCGATGTAACGGATGACGTCGCCAACGGTCTGAAGTTTTTCGGCGTCGTCGTCAGGGACTTGGACGCTGAACTCTTCTTCAAAAGCCATGACGAGTTCGACTGTGTCGAGGGAGTCGGCCCCGAGATCCTCAAGGAATGAGGCTTCCGGGGTGATCTGCTCGGGTGTGACACCGAGCTGCTCGACGATGATTTCTTTCACGCGTTCTTCGATCGATTTTTCAGACATAAATGGGGCAGGTCCAGGATGGTTGGTGGCGCTTGGCAAATAGCCGCGTCGTCAAATGCGGCCGTGCTGTGCGGGCTGTTTTTTTGCCCATTCCCACCAAAGCGCAAGAGGAAAAGTGCGGATTTGTGCCATTTTTCGCTGACCCAATTCCGTCTGCATCCGCCATTTACTCCCGCTGCCGGAACCGCTACAACCGCGTGTATGGCCGATGGGCAATCCCCGTTTGATTTTGATCTGCGTCTTCTCCCTGACTGGTTGAAGGAGGACGCGTCCCCGAATCGTTATGCCCATTTTGAGGGAGAGAAGGGGGCTTCGCGCCCTCGTGGGCGGGACGACCGAGGGGGGCGCGGTCCCCAGGGAGAACGCCGCCACGAAGGCCGGGGGCCCCGGCGGGAAGGCCCCCGCCCAGCCCGGCAGGGCGATAAACGACCGGAACGAGGGCCACGTCGCGATGGGCCTCGCCCGGCGACAGGCGGGCGAGCAGAGAGCCCTCGGC